>DATLLB010000921.1:0-7339 GCA_035538075.1 Enhygromyxa sp. | reverse complement strand
GGGCGGCGGCTCGCGATCATCGACCTCCTCGCCCTCACCTTCCGTCGCATCGACGATCGGATCGCTGCCCGGCTCCGGCTTCGGCGGCTCATCGAGCGGCTTGGGCTCGACCGGCTTCGCCTCGTTGGGCAGCTCGCCCTTTCCTTCAATTACGGGCGTCTCGGGATTCGCATCGCCGGTCGGCGACCCGGGCTCGACCTTGGCCCCTTCGGTCTTTTTCTCCGCGACCGGCTCCGGATCCTTTCCTCCGCAGGCCGAGAGCAACGCGAGCGACGAGACCAACGACGCGACGATCAGTGGGGTGCGCACCCGCGCATCTTCGACCAACGCGAGCCACGCGTCCAGCCACCCCTCCGGGTCACCACGTGCGCTGGCAAGCGAGCGGCACGAACGACTGCGTCCACGGGGGGCGAAGCTAGTCGTGATCGACGACCTTGTTGCGGCCGCCAGCCTTCGCCGCGTAGAGCCGCCGATCCGCGGTCTGGATCAGATCGTCCGCGTTGGCGACCGAGCTATCGAGATCAGCCACGCCGACCGAGATCGTCACCGGAATCTTGCGACCCTCGAACAGGAAGGTCTCTTCTTCGATCAACGTGCGGATCTTTTCGGCGAAGATCTGCGCCCCGCGGATGTCGATCTCCGGCAGGATCACCGCGAACTCCTCGCCACCGTAGCGCGCGACCACGTCGACCTTGCGGGCCCGCAGCGTCACCAGCTCGGCGATGCGCCGCAGCACGAAGTCGCCGGCCCGGTGCCCGTAGGTGTCGTTGCAGCGCTTGAAGTGATCGATGTCGAAGATCAGCAGCGCGAGCGGCCGATCGTAGCGACGCGCCCGGCTGAGCTCGCGGTCGAGGGTCTCCATGAAGTAACGCCGGTTGAACACCTGCGTGAGACCGTCGACCGTGGACAACCGGAAGATCTCCTCGTGGTAGGAGCTCTCGATGTTGTCACCGGACAAAAACTTGAAGATCGAGCGACCAACCTTCACGAGGTCGCCATCGTGCAGATAGGCCTCGTGGATCTTGTTGTCGTTGATGTACGTGCCGTTGGTCGAGTCGTTGTCGCGGATCTTGATGCCGCGATCGTCGACGATGATGTGGGCGTGCTCGCGAGAGACCGCGTCCTGGCTCAGACAGATGTCGTTGGTCGTCGCGCGACCGATACGAAGATCGCGACCGACGATGTTGTACTTGCGGCCGAGGTCTTGCCCGTAGATGACGACCAAGCACGCGTCCTTGCGCTTGACCTTGGGGCCCTGCGTCTCGTCGATCTTCTGGTGGACGATCGTGTCCTGGTTCTCGTCGCGCATAGGGCGCTCAGTCGATCCTCGAGGTCGTTCGCGATCCGTGCTGGCCTCGCTAGCCTACCGCGAGACGTGGGCCGTTGGGTGTTGCTCACCGGGCAGGGTAGCAAAATGGCGGTTGGAATGCTCTCCCACACGAGCCCTCCCAACCCCACCTGCGCAGGCCTGGAGGCGGTCTGGCTCGATGCCGCTCACATCCGCGCTCGGATACCCTTCTTGATCCGCTCGACGGCGGGCTGGCCGTAGGGATCGACGCCGAGCGTGGCGGCCGTGAGCGCCGTCTCGAACATCCCGTGGAGCATGAGGGCGCCCAACGTCGCCGGGCTGCGATCGCGGACCAACAGCGTACGCGTGGGCAAAGTCATGCTCTCTCGCGTGGCCTCGCGCTCGATGACGCGCAGGCGAGCGAGAGCGCTCAGGTCTCCGGCATAGTTTCCTTCAGGGTCATCATCGAAGTCCGCGAAGGTCAGCCGGCCGCGCTCCGGACCATCCAGCAGCAGCTGAGCGACGCTGTGCTGATCCGCAGGCCCGCGCAACGCACACACGAGCTCGCCGACGCGCGAGCCGTCGTCGAGGGTACGACCGAGGCTCTCGCACTCGAGCTGCTGGACCCACGCCGCCCAATGGATCAGCACCTCGCTGTAGCACCAGAGGATCGAATAGGGCACGGGTCGAGCCAAGCGCCATGCGAGCGATCGTGCGAGCGCCTCGCGC
Organism: Enhygromyxa sp.; assembly: GCA_035538075.1. Taxonomy (GTDB): domain Bacteria; phylum Myxococcota_A; class Polyangia; order Nannocystales; family Nannocystaceae; genus Plesiocystis. The sequence goes on along the minus strand of DATLLB010000921.1, from coordinate 5,322 downwards.
TGGGAGGCGCCGGCGGCGAGCCGATCACGCTCGCGGATCGCCGCGCCGATCATCAACATGGGATCGAGGTTGGCCGCCTTGAGCGGCGCCTGACCGACCGCGGTGAAGACCGACCAACGACCGCCGACGTCGGCCGGCATGGTCAGCTCGACGTGCGTGCCTTCGCTGGCCTCGCGCACGCGCTTGGCGATCGGCGTGGGCGCGCTCATCGGATCGCTGATCAGCACGGCGGGCTCGAGCCCGCGACCGATGCAGGCGTCGAGCAGCTCGATCACCTCGATGGTGGTGCCGCTCTTGGAGACCACACAGAGCTTGGCGTTGCGAGCACTCGCCCACTCGAGCGCGTCGCCGACCGACCAGCTGTCGACCGTATCGAGGATGCGGATCGGTCCCGGCCGCAGGCCCGCGACCTCGGCGAATTCGATCGCCGCTCGCGAACCGAGCGCGCTGCCGCCAAACCCGAGCAACAACGTGGGCCCGACCGGCACGCGCCGCAGCAGCGCATCGTCGACGATGCCCGCTTCGAGCTCGAGCCACGACGGGCGAGCGTCGAGCATCGCCGCGATCGCACGATCCTGAGTCGCCATCGCGTCGGCGTTGGCCTCGGCGGCGACTCGATAGGGCGCGCGCGTCTCATCGGGCGCGGCGGCATCGAGCCACGGGGTCATCGAACCATGCGTTGATTCGCTCACGCGACATACGTAGCAAACCCCGGCCGCGCACGTCCATGCGACCCCAGCCCACAGCGGCGAAGCACCGAGCGGAGCCCAAGTCCCGAGATCATGACGGATTTTGACCGCGCCGATCGGGCGTTGTATGGCGGAGGACGATGACCGAGGAGCGGAGCGCGCGTGGACGATTTGGCGGATTGGGCGCCATCTTCTTCCTGGCAACCCTCGGCGGCATCGCGTTCTACGTGCAGGAGCAGTCGATCCCCGAGGATCGTGACGAGCTCCGCAAGCCGGCGACCGCCCTGCCTGACGTGGTCGAGGATCAGCCGCTCACGCCGCTGGCGTGGCGCGACCGCTTGGACCTCGGCGCGATCGCATTGACGCCGATCCTCGAGGCCGGCGCCGAGGCACCCGCCAAGCCGGCGCCCGGCGCCCCGCAGGAGCAGACCGAAGCTCAGCTGGTCGTCGATCCGGCGCGCGCTCGCTATGTGCAGGATCTCGCGGATGGGCATCGCCTGCTCTACACGCTCGATCCGGTCCTGCATCAGGCCGCGCAGACGATCTTTCGCAACCGCGAGGTGCCCTACGCCGCGGCGGTGATCCTCGATCTGCGCGACAACTCGGTGCTGGCCTTCGCCGGTCACTCGAGCATGGACGCGCAGGTCGATCCGCTCGAGATCCTGACCACTGCCTGGGCCCCGGCCGCGTCGACCTTCAAGCTGGTCACCGCGGCCTCGCTGCTGGAGAACGGCGCCGCGTCGCCCGACACCAAGGTCTGCTTCCACGGCGGCCTGCAGGGCATCACCGACGATCTGCTGGCCGACAACCCGAGCCTCGACACCCGCTGCGAGACGCTCTCGGCCGCGATCGCCCACAGCTACAACGTCGTGCTCGCCAAGCTCGCGCTCAACCACCTCGATCAGCGCGCGCTCGATGAGACCGCCAAGAGCGTGCTGTTCGGGAGCGAGATTCCGTTCGAGTTCACGCTCGAGCCCAGCCCCGCGCACATCCCCGGCGACGGCAACTCGCGGGCCAAGGTCGCGGCCGGCTTCTGGCACGTCGATCTCAGCCCGGTCCACGCGGCCGTGCTCGCCAGCATCTTCGCGCGCGGCGGCATCTACCAGCCCCCGCACGTGATCGCGCAGGTGCTCGGGCCCGACGGCAGCGACCTGACCCCGGCGCTGCCCGATCAGAGCCGCGTGCTGTCCGAGATCGTCGCCGATCAGGTCGGCGAGATGATGGTCGGCACCACCGCGTTTGGCACCGCGCGCGAGAGCTTCCGCGATCCGCAGGGCGTCGAGTTCATCCCCGGCGTCGCGGTGGCCGGCAAGACCGGCAGCCTGACCGGCAAGCGTGATCCGATCCTCAACTACAACTGGTTCATCGGTTACGCGCCGGCCGACCGGCCCGAGATCGCGTTCGCGGTGGTGCTGGCCAACCCCTCGCAGTGGAAGATCAAGGCCCACTACGCGGCGCGGCGCTTGGTGCAGATCTATTTCGAGCGGCGCGACGCGATCAACGAAGCCCGCGCGGCGCGGCTCGAGACCGATCGGCTCGCGCTCCCGGCTCGCGATCCCGAGACCGGAGCCCTGATCGCGCAGGCGAAGACTGAGCCCACTCCGGCGCCGACGCCCGTCGAAGAGGTCGAGCCCGAGCCCGAGCTGCCGCCGATCCCCGGACCGCTGCCGGCCCTGCCGAGCGTCGAGTAGCGCGCTGCGCAGCCAGCAGAGCGACGCGAGGCCGGCGATCTGCGCTGGACTGCAGGCCGACGCACACGGGCGATCGGCCTCCGCGCTGGACCTTGGCCGGGTATTTCGCTAGGACCCGCCAGACGGACGCGCGAACGCCATGTTTTACGAGCCTTTTCACCTCGGTCCGCTTCGCATCGCTCCTTACGGCATCATGGTCGCGCTCGGCCTGCTCGCCGCCATCGTCCTCGGTGGTCGCGAGAACCAGCGCATCAAGCTGATGACGCCCGAGCTGTTCGAGAAGGTCGCCCTGTGGACCGTGCTGTGGGGCTTGATCGTCTCGAGGCTGTTCTACGTGTTCACCGATCTCGACCGGTTCATGGCCAACCCCGGATCGATCATCGCGATCTGGGAGGGCGGCCTGGTGTTCTACGGCGGCCCGATCGGCTCGGCGCTGTACCTGGTCTACCACTTCGTGATCAGTCGCCATGGCCCCAAGGAGGGCACCAAGGTGGCCACGATCAAGGAGGGCTGGACTCGTCTGCTGCGCTTCTTCGATCTCGGCGCGCCGATGCTGGCGCTCGCCCACGCGTTCGGCCGGCTCGGCTGCCTGTGCGCCGGCTGTTGCTACGGCGCGGTCCATGAAGGAGCGCTCGCGCTGCACTACCCCGAGGGCTCGCCCGCATACGCGGCCGGCATGGGCCGCTACCCGATCCCGCTGATCGAGTCGGGCATCGAGCTCATGCTGTTCGTGTGGCTCATGAACCTGCGCCTCAAGAAGCGCTTCCACGGCCAGGTCATGCTCCACTACGTGATCTTCTACCCGATCGCGCGCTTCGTGCTGGAGATGTTCCGCGGCGACACCGTGCGCGGCTACGTGATGCGGCTCGACACGCCCGCGCTCAACCAGGCGCTCGGGCTCGATCCCTCGATGCCGGTGATGCTCACGACCAGCCAGTTCATCTCGCTGTTCGTGATCACGGCCGCGATCGTGCTGATCTTCGTCGGCAAGAAGGCCGCCGCGAGCGGGCTCCCGCCGGACTCCGACTGGTGGACCGAGGAAGCGGCCGCCGAGGGCGAGGACGAAGATGAGGAAGACGGCGAAGAGGAAGAGGCGGCCGACGAGGCCGAGCAGACCCCGTCGGCGAAGAGCTGAACCTCAGGGCGTGAAGCGGTCGGTGACGTCGGGCGGATCCGCCGTCACCCGACCGACGACCTTCGCGGACGCGAACATCGACGCGACCACGGTGAGGTGGACCGTGCGGCCGGTCATGTAGACGAGATTGACCCGCAGCAGCGTGTCGGTCTGATCGGTCACCGTCTGAATGACCGTGGCGCCCGTCGCAACCGTGCTGCGGAGCTGCCAGGTCGCATACGCCTGCGCGTAGAGGTTGCCGGTCGCGTCGAAGGCATCGACCCGCCACTCGCGTTCGGTGGTGGTCACCGGGCTCAGCGGCCAGCCGGGCTGGCTGCCGCTCGGCGCAGGCGTGAAGTTGTTGACGATGTCGATGGTCTTGGGTCCCGTCGCGCTGCCGCGATCGATCCAGGCCTTGTAGCGCGCTGCAAAGGTGGCGATCACGAGCCCAGCGGAGTCGCGGACGAGCAGCTCGTAGCCGCTGTAACAGCGGTCGGTGCCTGGCGCGAGGTCGGCATATTCGAGCGTGGCGGTCGTCGCGTAGGTCGCCGAGAACTCGAACTCGCTGCTCTCTTGAACGTTCTCGCCTCCGTCGCCAATGAGGATGTCTGTGTGCGTCTTGCCTTGATGGGTCGGCATCGGGGACCTCGAAGGGGGAGCGGAGGCTTCGCCGCCGCGGTGTGGGAGTGATTGCTGCGGCTGATCCCGTCACGAATTCAGCGGTCGGCAGCCATCGACGCCAGCATACACACGCGCGTATGCGGACCACTGCACGCCCACACAGGCCGATTGCTGGTTGACGATGCGCGACGCGTCCGAAAAGCTGCGCATCCGTCCATGTCTGCGTCGCACCGCCACGATCCTGCTCGGCTGGCCGTCGCGTTTCGCCGCGTCCGAGCGCTGACTGAAGCGCTCGCCGCCCCGCTCACGCCCGAGGACCAGTGCGTGCAATCGATGCCGGACGCGAGCCCGACCAAGTGGCACCGCGCCCACACCAGCTGGTTCTTCGCCAACTTCGTGCTCGACCAGCGCTATCAGCCCGGCTGGGACTTTCTGTTCAACAGCTATTACCAGGCGGTCGGGCCCATGCACGCGCGCCCGCAACGAGGCCTGCTCTCGCGGCCCACGATCGCGGAGATCGGCGAGTACCGACGCTGGGTCGACGAGCGAGTGCTCGCGCTGCTCGAGCGCGACGCGGCCAGCCCCGCTCAGCTCGCGTTGATCGAGCTCGGTCTGCATCACGAGCAGCAGCACCAAGAGCTGATCCTGACCGACATCAAGCACATGCTCGGGCTCAACCCGCTCGCGCCTCGCTACACCGCAGCGGTGCGTGAGCACGGCGAGCCCATCGCGGCGCCGGAGCTGCGATGGATCGAAGATCCGGGCGGGCTCGTGCACATCGGGCGCGACCTCGATCGTGCCGACGCGGAGTTCGGGTTCGACAACGAAGGTCCGCGTCACAAGCAGTGGCTCGAGCCCTTCGCGATCGCCAGCCGCCCGGCGACGTGCGCCGAGTACCTCGCGTTCATCGACGATCGTGGGTACCAGCGCCCGGAGCTGTGGTTGGCCGAGGGCTGGGACACGGTCGCGCGCGAGGGCTGGCGCGCGCCGGCTCACTGGGTTGCGACGTCGGAGTCGAGCTGGGACGTGTTCACGCTCGATGGCCTGCGCGAGCTCGATCCGCACGCGCCCGTCTGTCACCTGAGCTACTACGAGGCCGACGCGTTCGCGCGCTGGTCCGGCGCACGGCTGCCGAGCGAGGCCGAGTGGGAGCGGCTCGCCGACGGGGTCGTGGCGGCGGGCAACCTGCTGCCGAGCGAGCCCGACT
>DATLLB010000920.1:0-14027 GCA_035538075.1 Enhygromyxa sp. | reverse complement strand
GGTCGTAATCAACTTTGGGCTGTTGGTGAGCGCCGGGCTCTCCTGCATGGCGTGCACCGACGATGATGTGAGCGGCGAGGTTGGAGCCGGCCTGCGCAGCCTCGAGGACGGTCTCGAGCTGCACTGGACCTTCGAGGATCGCGTCGGCAATCAGGTTACCGATCTCTCGGGCAACGGTCGGCATGGCACGCTCAATGGCGGCGCGTTCGTGAGCTCCCCGCTCGGCGAGGCGGTCTCGCTCGAAGGTGTCGATGACTACGTCGCCTTCACCGGCCCGCGCTCGCCTGCCCTCTACGGCGGTGTATCCGGAGACTTCACGATCAGCGCCCGCGTCCGCGTCGCCGACATCAACAAGTACAACACGCTCTGCTACGGCTGCGGCCCCTCGTCCACCTGGTACCTCGGCGACGCCGTGCACGGCGGCCGCATGACCGCGGCATTCCTCAACCAGAGCACCAACGGCACGCTCTGGACGGCGAGCACGCCCGCGATGTCCGAAGACGCCTGGACCGAGGTCACGATGGTCGTCGACGGCGGCACCTCGGTGCGCCACTACTTCAACTGCGGCTTCGACTCGCAGACCACCAGCACCAACGTCGGCCTCAAGGACTACGGCTTCTCGGCCGTCGGCCTGAGCGGCAACGCAGCCCGCTGGTTCGGCGGCGAGATCGACGAGTTGCGCATCTGGGATCGAGCGCTACCCGAAGAGGAGCTGCCGCAGCTGTGCGACCTGTGCCTCGGCTCGATCCCAGATGCGCAGCTCGTCGATCTCGCCACCGAACCAGCGGGCTGCGTTGCCGCTCAGGCCGACGGCCGAGAAGCCGTAGTCCTTGAGGCCGATATTGGCGCTGGAGGTCTGCGAGTCGAAGCCGCAGTTGAAGTAGTGGCGGACCGAGGTGCCGCCGTCGACGACCATCGTGACCTCGGTCCAGGCGTCTTCGGACATCGCGGGCGTGCTGGCCGTCCAGAGCGTGCCGTTGGTGCTCTGGTTGAGGAATGCCGCGGTCATGCGGCCGCCGTGCACGGCGTCGCCGAGGTACCACGTGGAGGAGGGGCCGCAGCCGTAGCAGAGCGTGTTGTACTTGTTGATGTCGGCGACGCGGACGCGGGCGGAGATCGTGAAGTCTCCGGATACACCGCCGTACAGCGCAGGCGAGCGCGGGCCGGTGAAAGCGACGTAGTCGTCGACGCCGTCGAGCGTGACGGCCTCGCCGTTGGGCGAATTCACAAACCCACCGCCGTTGAGCGTGCCGTGGTAGCCGTTGCCGGAGACGTCGGTGATCTGCGTGCCGCTGTGATCCTCGAAGGTCCAGTGCAGCAGCGGCCCGTCCTCGACCGGAGGCTCGGGGCACAGCTCGGCGAGCTCGGTCTCGGTCAGTGCGCGACTCCACACGCGGAGCTGATCCATCTCGCCGCCAAACCAGCGATCGGCCGAGGCCCCTCGTCCGATCGACGAAGAATTGTAGTCCTTGAGCCCGATGTTCGCGTTGCTCATCTGTGTGTCGGCGACGCAGTCGAGGTAGTAGCGAGCCGAGGTGCCGCCATCGACGACGAGCGTGACCTCGCGCCACTCGTCGTTGACCAGCGACGCGGAGGACAGCGGAAACAGCGAGCCACCGGTCTGCTGGTTGAACAAGGCGGTCATCACCTTGGCCGGATACGCGGCGGTGCCGACGTACATGGCCGAGAACGGCCCGCAGCCAAAGCAGAGCGTGTTGAGCTTGTTGACGTCGTCGACGCGGACGCGCGCGGAGATCGTGAAGTCCCCGGTCACGCCGCCGTAGAGCGACGGTGCACGGATGCCCGCGTGGGTGAGCACGACATAGTCATCGACACCATCGAGCGAGACCGCCTCGCCGAGCGGGGAGCTCACGAACGCGCCGCCGTTGAGCGTGCCATGGCGACCGTTGCCGGAGAGATCGGTGACCTGATTGCCGACCCGATCCTCGAAGGTCCAGTGCAGCTCGAGACCGTCCTCGAGGCTACGAAACTCGCCCGAGCCGGCGCTCGCATCCGCCCCATCGTCCGCGCACGCGGACAACGAGAGCCCCAAGCCGATCAACAACCCAACGGAGATGGACGATCGCAGCACGCGGCTCCATGTCGCCGGGTGCTGCGATCCTTCGCCAATTGATCAGGCCCCGGCCGCCGGCGCAGTGCCTGCGGCCTGCTCCTCGGCGCGGGCCTTCATGGCCTTGTCGATCGCCGCCTGGATTCGCTTCTCTTCGATCTCCTTCGACTTCTTGAGGTTCTCGTCGAGCAGCGCGGAGGTGCCCTCGTCGAAGGTCTCGAGCTCCTCGACCAGGCGATCGAGGTTCTGGCGGAAGAAGATCTGCGTGTCGCTGACGAACTGCGTGGTGACGTTCATCGACTCGGTCATCACGTCGAGCGAGCGCTTCATCTCCAGCATCACCACCGAGGCATCGGCGGCCCGACCGATCGCCTGGATCTGCGCCGAGGCCATGTCGAGCTTGATGCTCGCGGCGGTCGTGTACTGCTGGATGTCCTGGGCGAGGTTGCGGATGGTCTCGGCCAGCTTGCGCGTGTTCTCTTTCAGGCTCGCGTAGCGATCCTCGGCGGCGCCGTAGAGCTGCACGTTGGTCGAGTGCTCGGCCAGCTTGCCGCGGATCTGGTCGATGTCGGCCTCGATCTTGCGCGACTCGACGCTGTTGGCCTCGACCGCCTGCATCTCGGCCTCGAGCGCCTCTTGCATCTCGCGCAGCTCGAGCACGTAGTCGAGCGCTCGCTTCTCGTTCTCGGCGGACTCGACGATCTTGCCGTTGATGCGGTGGATCTCGGTGTAGAGCTCCTGCTCGCTCTGCTTGAGGATGTCGCAGTACTCGGCCGCCTCTTTCACGCGCTTGGCCGAGACCTGGTACTGCTGCTTGAGCAGCTCCTCGATCGAGCGCTGCGACATCGCGATCGACTTCAAGCCCGGGATGTACGAGAGCATCTCCTTGAAGCCGGCCCAGAACCCGCCCTTGGTCGCGGTGCCGTCCAGGTAGTCGCTGAACTTGCGGAGCTTCTTGAGCTCCTCGGTCATCGCCGTCTGGATCTGCACGTTGCGCTCGCGCAGGGCCTTGAGCTCGCCGACCTTCGCGTCCTGGACGTTGCGTTCCTGATGAATGCTGTCTTCGAGGGAGCGGACCGAGATGCCCTCCCCGCTGTAGGCTACGTCGCGCGAGAGGACGTCCGAGATGCTCTTGGTGGCGCTCATGGCGAAGCGAAGGGTGCCACGGTCGGGGCTTGGGTTTAAGCGGTGGTTGGACTTTTAGCGCTGACGCCAGCGCATGAGGCGCGAAAGCCGTTCTTGGCGCCTTCCACGACCCGCGGATCGACGCACATCGCCAGCCACAGGGCCCGAACGCGACCCCGCACGAGCAGGGTTCGGTGCTGGCGCAGGCGGTCGGTCACGGGGTTGCGTCGCCGGCTGGTCACCCGCGGTTGGGCAACGAGGCGCGGCTCGGATCGCAGCCGCGATCGCACCGTGGTCGAGCGTGGGTCGAGCATGGACGCGAGTGTGGTCGCGACGCGGATCCGTTCGGCGTCATGGGCTCCGGTCGGGACAGGTCAAACATCAACCTGTACACTCCCGCGCAAGCATGGACGCCAACGGGCTCAGCGTACACAACCTGCCGTTCTTCGAGGCGCTCTACGACGCGTACGAGCAAGACCCCAACTCCGTCGATCCCAAGTGGCTGCCGATCCTCTTCAACGGCGCCGCGCCGACCCTGGCGACCCGCGCCGAGCGACTGGTCGCGTGGACGCCGACGCTGGCCGGCGACGCCGAACAGATCGCGCTGCAGACCCAGGTCGATCGCCTGATCGAGGCCCACCGTCTGCACGGCCACCACGGCGCCAAGATCGATCCGCTCGCGCGTCCGCGTCGCGCCGACGCGCGCGAGCTCGATCCGGGCTTCTACGGGCTCGGCCCCGATCACCTCGATCGCGAGTTCCACACCTGCGGCCTGGTCAGCGACGAGATCAAGCTGCCGCTGCGCGAGATCATCGATCGCCTGCGCACGACCTACTGCCGGCACATCGGCGTCGAGTACTGGCACCTCGCCGATCCGGTCCAGCGCGCGTGGCTGCAGGCGCGCATGGAGGGCTGCCTCAACGAGGTCGTGCCGTCGCCCGCGGAGCAGGTCAGGCTGCTGCGCAGCCTGATCAACGTCGACACCGTCGATCGCTTCTTGCACAGCAAATTCCTGGGCGCCAAGCGGTTCTCGATCTCCGGGGCCGAGAGCATCATTCCGCTGCTCGACTGCCTGATCGACGGCGCGGCCGAGCACGGCGTCGGCGAGGTCATCTTCGGCATGGCCCACCGCGGGCGCCTCAACGTGCTGATGAACATCCTCGGCAAGAGCCCGCAGGAGGTGTTCACGGAATTCACCAACACCGACGCCGAGAGCTACATCGGGGCCGGCGACGTCAAGTATCACCTCGGCTATCACCGCAACCACACGACCGCGAGCGGCAAGAACATCTACCTCGCGCTGGCCTTCAACCCGAGCCACCTCGAGGCGATCACACCGGTCATCCAGGGCCGCGTGCGCGCCAAGCAGGACGCCAACCCTGGCGAGGGCCCGGCGCGCGGCTACGCGGCCAGCCTCGGGGTCACGCTGCACGGCGACGCGGCGTTCGCTGGGCAGGGCGTGGTCGCGGAGACGCTCAACATGGCCGGGATCGAGGGCTACTCGGCCGGCGGCATCATCCGCGTCGTCATCAACAACCAGATCGGCTTCACGACCGAGCCCCGCGAGGCTCGCTCGGGCCTCTACGCGACCGACGTCGCCAACATCCTCGGGGTCCCGGTCTTCCACGTCAACGGCGATGATCCGGAGGCGGCCGCCTACGTCGCGCGGCTGGCCGTCGCGTGGCGCGAGCAGTTCCGCCGCGACATCGTGATCGACGTGATCTGTTATCGGCAGTTCGGCCACAACGAAGGTGACGATCCAACCTTCACGCAGCCGCGCATGTACGAGCTGATCAAGAACCACGCGTCGGTGCGCGACATCTATCAGCGCCGCCTGATCGAGCGCGGCACGGTCACCGAGGCCGACTGCCAGGCGATCGCGCAGGAGTTCGAGGACACCTTCGATCGCGCGCTCGATGAGGCGCGCGCCTCCGATCCCAAGCAGGCGTTCTCGCCGATGCACGGGGTCTGGCAGAACTACAAGGGCGGGCCCGAGCACAAGGTCGACGACGTCGACACGCGCCTCGACCCGGCCGCGATCGCCGAGCTGGGCGAGCGCGTGACCGCGGTGCCCGAGGGCTTCAACCTGCACCGCAAGCTGGTCCGGATCCTCGACGAGAGCCGCACGATGGCGCGCGGACAGGAGCCGGTGAACTGGGCCACCGCCGAGCTGCTCGCCTACGCGTCGCTGCTGCGCGAGGGGGCGCCCGTGCGCGTGTCGGGTCAGGACAGCCGCCGCGGCACCTTCAGCCATCGCCACGCGGTGCTGACCGACACCGAGACCGGCGACAAGTGGTGTCCGCTCCAGCACCTCGGCGGCGAGCAGGGCCAGTTCTGGATCTACAACAGCCCGCTGAGCGAGTTCTCGGTGCTCGGCTTCGAGTTCGGCTACTCGCTGATGACCCCGCAGGGGCTGGTGATCTGGGAGGCGCAGTTCGGCGACTTCGTCAACGCCGCGCAGGTCACCATCGACCAGTTCCTGTCCTCGTCGGAGGACAAGTGGAACCGGATCAGCGGGCTGACCTTGCTGCTGCCGCACGGCTACGAGGGCCAGGGCCCCGAGCACTCGAGCGCGCGGCTCGAGCGGTTCTTGCAGCTGTGCGCGGAGGACAACATGACCGTCTGCTACCTGACCACGCCCGCGCAGTTGTTTCATGCGCTGCGTCGGCAGGTGGTCCGCAAGTGGCGAAAGCCGATGATCATGATGTCGCCCAAGAGCCTGCTGCGCTTTCGGCCGTCGTTCTCGCCGATCGCCGACTTCACCGAGCGCGGGTTCTCGCGCGTGATCGATGACGCCAAGGCCGAGCCCGAGCAGGTCGAGCTGCTGCTGCTCTCGGCCGGCAAGGTCTTCTACGATCTCGACGAGCACCGCAGCAGCCAGGGCCGCAAGGACGTCGCGCTGATCCGGGTCGAGCAGCTCTACCCGTTCGTGCGCACGTCCGAGGCCATCGAAGCTGCGATCGCCCGCTACCCCAACGCCAAGCGCCTGCGCTGGGTGCAGGAGGAGCCCGAGAACATGGGCTCGTGGACGTTCATGTACCCGCGCCTGCAGAAGTTGGTTGGTTCGCGCTTCGAGGTCGGTTACGCCGGTCGTGAGGCCAGCGCGTCACCGGCCACCGGCTCGCCCGAGGCCCACAAGCTCGAGCTCGCGCGCTTGCTGGCCGACGCCTTCGCGTGACTCCTCTTCACCCGCTCCCTCGCACTTCCGAGAACATCATGCCCGTATCCATCGTCGTCCCTCCCCTCGGAGAATCCATCACCGAAGCGATCGTGAGCAATTGGCTCGTGCAGGCCGGTGGTTCGGTCGTCGTCGACCAGCCAATCGTCGAGCTCGAGACCGACAAGATCACCGTCGAGGTCCCGTCGCCGGTAGCCGGCGTGCTGAGCAAGCAGCTCGCGGCGATCGGTGCCACCGTGCGGATCGGTGACGTGATCGCCCTGGTCGAGGAAGGAGCGGCGGCCGCTGCTGGTGCGCGCGCCGAGGCCGAAGCGGCCGCCGAGGCCAAGGCGCAAGCACAGGCCGCCGCGGAAGCGCCCGCGCCCGCGCCTGCCAAGGTCGGCGCGCCTGCGATGCCGTCGGCGCGGGCCGAAGCCGTGCGCACGGGCGTCGATCTGGGCGCGGTCGAGGGCACTGGTCGCGGCGGTCGGATCCTCAAGGAGGACGTGCAGCGAGCCGCCGCCGCGCAGGCGCCCGCACCTGCACCCGCACCCAAGCCGGCCGCTGCTGCAGCCAAGCCCGCCGCAGCACCCAAGCCGGCCGCTCGCTCGGGCGAGCGCGTGCGTCGAGTGAAGATGCGACCGCTTCGCAAGACCATCGCCGCGCGCCTGGTCGAGGCCCAGCACACCGCCGCGATCCTCACGACGTTCAACGAGGTCGACATGTCCGCTGTCCTGCAGATGCGGCAGGACTTCAAGCAGAGCTTCGTCGACGCCCACGGGGTCAAGCTCGGCTTCATGTCGTTCTTCGTGAAGGCGACCGTCTCGGCCCTGAAGGCGTTCCCGGCCGTCAACGCCGAGATCGACGGCGACGACATCCTGTACAAGGAGTACTACAACATCGGCGTCGCCGTCGGTGGCGGCAAGGGCCTGGTGGTGCCGGTGATCCGCGACGCCGACACGCTCGGCTTCGCCGAGATCGAGCAGGAGATCGGTCGCCTGGCCGTGCTCGCGCGCGACAACAAGCTGCAGCTGTCGGATCTCGAGGACGGCACCTTCACGATCTCCAACGGCGGGATCTATGGATCGATGCTGTCGACGCCGATCTTGAACCAGCCGCAGACGGGCATCTTGGGGCTGCACAACATCGTCGAGCGGCCGGTTGCGATCGCCGGCAAGGTCGAGATTCGGCCGATCATGTATCTGGCGCTCTCGTACGATCATCGCCTGGTCGACGGGCGCGAGGCCGTGCAATTCCTCGTGCACGTCAAGCAGGCGATCGAAGATCCGCGCCGCCTGTTGCTGAGTGTTTGAACTCGCGCTCACTCGAGGACGGACTGCCATGGACAACTACGATCTCATCGTCATCGGTGCCGGCCCAGGCGGCTACGTCGCCGCGATCCGGGCCGCGCAGCTCGGGCTCTCGGTCGCGTGCGTCGAGAAGGACGCGACGCTCGGCGGCACCTGCCTCAACGTCGGCTGCATCCCGAGCAAGGCGCTGCTCGAGTCGTCCGAGAAGTACACCGAGGCGGCGCACGGCCTGGCGGCGCACGGCATCGAGGTCGGCGCTCTGAAGCTCGACCTCGGCACGATGCTCGCGCGCAAGGACAAGATCGTGAAGCAGCTGACCGGCGGCGTGGCGATGCTGTTTCGCAAGAACAAGGTCGCCAGCCTGCACGGGCTCGGCAGCTTCACGGGCGAGCGCATGGATGGGCGCCATGTGATCGAGATCGTCAGTGGCGAGCACAAGCAGCGCGTCGCCGGCAAGCACGTGCTGATCGCGACCGGCTCGAAGGTCGCCAGCATTCCGGGCGTGGAGTTCGACCCACCCGGAAACGGGGCCGTGGGCGATCGCGTCGCGACCTCGACCGAGGCGCTGAGCTGGCCCGAGGTGCCCAAGCACCTCGTGGTCATCGGCGCGGGCGTGATCGGCCTCGAGCTCGGCTCCGTGTGGGCGCGGCTCGGTGCGAAGGTCACCGTGCTCGAGTACATGCCCACGCTGCTGCCCGGCATGGAGCCCGACATCGGCAAGACCGCGCTCAAGCTGTTCAAGAAGCAGGGCCTCGAGTTTCACTTCGGCGTGCGCGTGACCGGGGCCGTGTCGACGGGTAGCGCCGCCACGGTGACCTACGAGGACAAGGGCGAGCAGAAGCGCATCGAGTGCGATCGGGTGCTGGTCGCGGTCGGTCGCAAGCCGATGACCGACGGCTTGAACCTCGCGGCGATCGGCCTCGAGCTCGATCGTCGTGGCGCGATCCCGGTCGACGAGCACTTCCAGACCAGCGTCGAGAACGTGTGGGCGATCGGCGACGTGATCCCCGGCCCGATGCTCGCCCACCTCGCCGAGCATGAGGGCATCGCCGCGGTCGAGACCATGGCCGGCTGCCCGGGCCATGTGAACTACGACGCGATCCCCAACGTGATCTACACGCACCCGGAGATCGCCTCGCTCGGCAAGACCACCGCCGAGCTGGATGCCGCCGGGGTGCCGTACCGGGTCGGGAAATTTCCGTTGATCGCGAATGGGCGCGCGAAGGCTCTGGATGCGACCGACGGCTTCGTGATGATCGTCGCGCACAAAGAGACCGATCGGATCCTCGGGGCCTCGATCATCGGCGCGCGGGCTGGCGATCTGATCGCCGAGATCGCGGTCGCGGTGGAGTTCTCGGCGTCTGCGGAGGATCTCGGGCGGTCGATCCACGCGCACCCGACTATGGCCGAAGCGGTGAAAGAGGCCGCCCTCGATGCGCTCGGGCGGGTGATCAATTTTTAGCCGTCACCCGATCCGATGCAGCATCAGCTCGAGCTGCACCGCCGTCATCACGCCGCCGAGCTTGCGCAGGAACGCGATCATCACCCCACGATCGCCGCCGTCATCCACGTTCAGCACCCGCAGCGTCGGCCGATCGGCTCGTTCCTGACACGCGCGGATCAGCTCGGTGCCGATGCCCTTGCGTCGATGTCGTGGGCTGACGGCGATCTGCAGGAGATCGCTGGAGGTCGGCTCGACGATCGCGTAGCCGACCAGCTCGCCCTCCCAGGTGGCCTCGAACACGACGCGCGTGTCGGTGCGCTTGACGGTCCCGGTGCTGGCCGTCCACGCGGGGGTCAGCGACCAGAAGCTGGTCCACTGGCTGCCGTGTCGCTCGTGCACGGCGTTGGTGGCTGCACCTTCGTAGATGTCGAAGCCGAGCTGCTCGCGGAACCGCTGCGGACGCTCGAGCCGGGGCAGCTCGAAGCAAAACAGGTGACGCTCGCTGTCGAAGCCGAGCCGCTCGTAGGCGCGGCGAGCTCGAGGATTGTCGATCAGCACCTCGAGCTGCATTTGCGTCACACCGCGGCGATCGAGCGCGAGGCTCAGCCACTCGAACAAGGCCGTGAGCACGCCACGGCCTTGCCAGCCCTGGCGCACGGCGGTGATGACCGCGTAGGCACCGGTGTGCAGGGCCGGCCACTCGTCGATCGCCGTCATTGCTGCGCCGACCAACTTGCCCTCGTGGAAGGCTCCGAAGCTGACGCTCCAGTCGGCGCCGCGACGTCGCAACATCGCCTCGAACTGCGCCAGCGTGGGGCGCATCGGCACCGGGTACACGGCGAAGGCATCGAGCACCAACTCGTGGACCAGAGGCAACTCGCTGGCGCGCAAAGTTCGGATCTCGAGGGCCGCCGCGGTCGTCGACATGCGCGGCGACGATATCAGGTAGCATCGCGCCCGTGAGTGCACCGTATACGCCTGCGCCGCCCATGCTTCTGCGCCTGCGTGGCAGCCAAGCCGAGATGGGCGCGCAGCATGGCCGCTTGTTGGTCGAGGCCGGCGGCTACGAAGAGGCGTTGTCGTTCTATCCGCGCATGGCCAGCGCGATGCTGAGCCTCGCGTTTCCGTACTCGGTGCGTGGGCCGGCGCGACGCGTGCTGCAGACCGGGCTCACGCTCGGCGCCGATCGGCTGCATCGCGGGCGCCGGCGCTGGTTTCCCGAGTACGCCGCGCGAACCGAGGCGCTGCTGCGTGCTGGCGGGCTCACGCCCAACATCGGGCGCGCGCTCGCGGTCATGGATGTGCTGCAGAACACGGTCGGCGCGTTCGGGCGGCTGGGTCTGCTCGCGCCGACCGGCCTGCAGGTCGCCGCGGTCCCGGCCTGCACGAGCCTCGCGGTGTGGGGCGAGAGCTCCAGCGACGGCGCGCTGCGACACGCTCGCAACTTCGACTTTCCGGGCGCGGGCATCTGGGATCGCGCGCCGACGGTCGTGCTGTGCGAGCCCGACGACGGGCTGCGCTACGGCTTCGTGACCACGCGCGGCGCCGATGTGCCGGGCGTGACCGCGTTCAACGAAGCCGGCCTGAGCCTCACCGCGCACACCCGCTTTCATCGCGACTTCAACTTCGATGGCGTGAGCGTGATCGACTTCGGGCACGAGCTCGTGCGCCGCTGTCGGACGCTGGCCGAGGTTCGGCGGCGGGCCGCGGAGCTGCGGACCGCGTCGACCTGGGGCTTCCTGGTCTCGTCGGCCAGCGAGCAGAAGGCGATGGTGATCGAGACGACCGGCAACGCCGTGCGCTTCGTCGAGCCCAAGCTCGGCGCCTCGCACCTGGCCCACACCAACCGCTACCTCGATCCCGAGCTCGCGCAGGGCGAGGTCACCAGCAGCGTCTCGTTCGTGCTCGACTCCGACGCTCGCTACCGCCGGGCCGACACCGCGGTCGAGCGTCATGGCGGCACGCTCGATCGCACGCAGCTCGAGCGTGTGCTCGGCGACAGCGGAGATCCTGGCGCGCCCGATCCCCACGCCGACGATCGCGTGGGTGGCAACTGCATCGTCTCGGCGATGACGGTCAAGAGCGTCGTGCTCGAGCCCGAGGCGGCGCGCGTGCGGATGTCGATCGGGGCCGCGCCGACCTGCCTGGGGCCGTGGATCGACGTGCCCTACGCGTGGGACGGTCCGGTCGAGCGCGTGGAGCTTTCAGCCTCGAGCGCTGCGCCCGAGGATCAGCGCGCGATCGCAATGCGCCGCTACGTCACCGCCACCCGAGCGCACCTCGAGGGCGCCTCGCCGCAGCGCGTGCGCGAGCTGTTGGAGGACGCGATCGCGGCGGTGCCGAGCGAGCCGAATTTTCGCTTCTTGGCGGCGATGTTTGCAGTCAGTACCGATGATCTGCACGGGGCCGCCGAGCACCTCGAGCGCGCGCTCGAGCGCGAGCACGGGGCCTACCGACGGGCGCTGCTCTTGTGCTGGTACGCCCGCACGCTCGCGGCCAACGGCCGACGAGCCCATGCTCGCGACGCTTGGCGAGCGCTGCAGCGGATCGCCGACGCCGACGGCGTGGCGCCGCTGCGGGCCGCAGGCGCGGAGGAGTCGAAGCGGCCGCTCTCGCGCATGCGCTTGCGGATGGTCGTGCCGGACGTGTTCCTGATCGACGCCGCGCTGCCGGGCCGCTAGGACGCCTCTGTCTCGCGAGCTATCGTCGCTCGCGATGAGCGAAGAAGACATCGACAGCATGCGCCTCGGCGTCACGCGCGAGGACCTCGACGTGCTCTCGGCCAACGCCCTGCTCGCGCAGCTGAGCCCGCGCGAGCTCGGCTTCTTCCTCGAGATCTTCGCCCAGCTCGCGGTCACGCCCGGGACCGTGCTGATGCGCGAGGGCGAGGAGGGCGACTACATGTACTTCATCCTCGAGGGCGCGGCGGTAGTGATGCGCGGCGATCGGGTGCTGCGACGCGTGCAGGCGTCCGAGCACGCGGGCGAGCTGGCGATGCTCGGCGTGCGCCTGCGCGATGTGACGGTCACGGCCGAGACGATCATGCGGCTCGCTCGGCTCAGTCGCAGCCGCTTTCAGGCGCTCGCCGATCGCCACCCCGCGGCCGCGCTGCACCTCTTGCAGGCGCTGATCGGCTCGCTCGGGGATGACCTCGCGCAGCTGACCGACAGCGTCGCGGCGCTGGTCGGGCGGCGCAGCAGCACCCAGCCCTTGCAGATCCGCGTGCGCACGCCCGACGGCGATCGCCACGTGACCGCCGGCACGCTGATCCACTCGCTGGTGCCCGAGCGCGAGCCCAACGGGCAGCTGGTGGTCGCGGCGTTGCTCGACGGAAAGCCGGTCATGCTCGACACCGCGGTGGTCTCCGACGCCCAGGTCGAGCCGGTCACGCTCGCGGAGATCATCGGCCGCGACGCGTTTCGTCGCAGCGTCGGATTGTTGTTGCTCGAGGCTGCCCGCAACGTCGTGCCGCACCTGCCGATCCGGCTCGGGCATGCGGTCGACAGCTTGCGTGTGGTCGAGATCGGCAGCGATGCCGTCGACCGCGTCGAGCTGTGCCGCCGGCTGCAGGCCCAGATGCACCGCCTGGTCGAGCAGGACGTCGAATTTCGCGAGGACGTGTGGACGGTCGAGGAGGCGCGCGCGCGGCTGACTCGGCAAGGCTGGTTGGACGCGGCCCAGCTGCTTCGCACCTCGCGATCGCCGGTCACGACGCTGCAGGCCTGCGGGCAGCTGCAGACGCTCGCGGTCGGACCCTTGGTGCCCAGCGCTCGACACCTGCGTGGCTTCGAGTTGGTGCCGCATCCGAACGGGCTGCTGCTCGACTACGGTCGCCTGGTGCGGCCGTACACGCCCGACTCGGTCCACGAGGCCGACGTCGCCCGCGAGCTCGAGCACCCGCGCTTCGGCGCCGAGATGGTGCGCTCGCATCAAGCGTGGCTCGAGACCATGGGCGTGCGCTCGGTCGGCGACTTCAACGAGCTGTGCGTGCGCGGTGAGATCGCCCGGGTCATTCGCGTGGCCGAGGGCTTTCACGAGAAGCGCATCGGCCAGCTCGCCGACGTGATCGCGGCCCGCCGCGGCTCGCTGCGCGTGATCGGCATCGCCGGGCCCTCGTCGTCGGGCAAGACCACGTTCATCAAGCGGCTCAGCGTGCAGCTCGAGGTCGCGGGCATTCACCCGGTCAACCTCTCGCTCGACGACTACTACGTCGACCGCGAGCGCTCGCCTCGCGACGAGGCCGGCGACTACGACTTCGAGGCGATCGAGGCCCTCGAACTCGAGCTGCTGCGCGACAACCTGATCCGGCTCGCGACCGGGCAGGACTGCCAGACGCCGCGCTACGACTTCAAGCTCGGCAAGAGCGAGCGCAGCGGCGGTCCGCAGCTGCGCCTGCGCGACGATCAGGTGCTGCTGGTCGAGGGCATCCACGCGCTCAACGACGCGCTGTGGCCCGACGCGATCCCACCCGAGGCGCGCATGCGGATCTTCGTGCACCCGGCCACGACGTTGCCGATCGATCGTGTGACCGCGACCTCGAGCGCCGATCTGCGGCTGCTTCGACGGATCGTCCGCGACCGTCACGGCCGCGCGACCTCGGCTGCGGCGACCATCGCCCGCTGGCCGAGCGTGCGCCGAGGTGAGCGACGCCACATCTACCCGACCTACGGCAACGCCGACGCGGTCTTCGACACTGCGCTGGCCTACGAGATCGGCGTGCTCAAGGTCTACGCCGAGCGCTACCTGCTCGAGGTCCAAGAGGGCGATCCGGCCTACCCGGTCGCCTATCGGCTGCGCCAGCTCATCGATCCGTTCGTGGCCATCTATCCCGACCAGGTGCCGCCGACCAGCATCCTGCGTGAATTCGTGGGCGGCAGCGGGTTCGAGTATTGAGTTGGACATGCTGCGCATGTCCAACTC
>DATLLB010000919.1:0-5070 GCA_035538075.1 Enhygromyxa sp. | reverse complement strand
CCGAGGTGGCGCCGCACGGCTCGCGGCGCCACCTCGGCGCGCTGCTGGTCGGCAGCTACGATGAAGAAGGCCGGCTGGTCTACCGCGGCAAGGTCGGCTCCGGCTTTTGCGAGGATTCGCTCGCGCAGCTGCGTCCGCAGCTCGAGCAGCTGCAACAAGAGGTGCCCGCCTTCTTCGATCCGCCCGTCGGCAGCCAGGCGCGCGGTGTCAGCTGGGTCGCGCCGGTGCTCGGCGTCGAGGTCGAATACGGCGAGCTGACCGACAAGGGCAAGCTCCGCCACGCGCGATTCAAGGGCCTGCGATCGTTCAACGGCGCGGCTTCGCCGACCGTCGACCCTCTGGATTCGACCCCCGCGCCGCGTGATGAGCAGCCCGGCTTTGCGATGGTTCAGCTGACCGATCCCGATCGCCTGCTGTTTCCCGCGATCGGCTCGAGCAAGCGCGACCTCGCCGACTATGTGCAGCGAGCGACCGAAAAAATGCTGCCGCACGTGTGTGGGCGCGCGTTGAGCCTGGTCCGCTGCCCGACCGGGGTCGGCGGCGAGCAACGCCGCGATCTGCCCGCCGAGTGCCTGGCCAAGCTGCCCGAGGGCGTGACCTTGCATCGCGCCAGCGACGGCTCCGCGCCGTCGCTGAGCATCGTCGACGCGCTCGGCCTACTCGAATTGGTGCAGATGAACGTGGTCGAGGTTCACGCTCGCGGCGCGAGGATCGACAAGTGTGATCACCCCGATCGCCTCTTGTTCGACCTCGACCCCGAAGAGGGCGTGGACTTTGCCCGCGTGATCGAAGCCGCCGTCGAGCTGCGTCACCGCCTCGCCGAATTCGGCATCGACAGCTTCGTGAAGACCAGCGGCGGCAAGGGGTTGCACGTGGTGGCCCCCGTACAGCGGCGCCGCGCCTATGCTCCGGTCGCGCGCTTTTGCCGAATTCTGGTCGAGCGCATGGTCGCGGCTGCGCCCGATCGCTACGCGCTGGTCGCCGGCAAGTCCGAGCGTCGCAAGGTCGTGATCCACCACAATCGCAATGCCCGGCAAGCGACGATGATTGCGCCTTATTCGGTGCGCGCCCGGCCCGACGCGCTGGTGTCCACGCCGCTCTCGTGGGAGGAGCTGACCGGCCACGGCTGCAGCGCCCCAGCGAGCCCGGAGGAATTCACGCTCGGCATTGTCGCCACGCGCCTCGCTCGGCTCGACCGCAATCCCTGGGCGGAGTTCTTCGAGCTGCGCCAGTGGATCACCAAGGCGTCGTTTCGCAAGATCGGCATCAACCCCGATCTGCGCGCGGCCCCGTCACTCGACGCGCATCCCTGACGAACGGCAATTGTGCCAAGTGTGCCAGCCTCCGCGAGCTCGCGGAGGCGCACGTCATTAGATCTCCCGGCACGGGGGTCGTACGCGCTGGCACGGTCCGTGCTGATTGCAGGTTCGTGGATCAGCGCAAGCCGACACCTCCATTTCCTGCCCAGCACTTGCCGAAGCCCGGACTCGAGCGCGATCTCGATCCGGCGCCTCGCTGGGAGGCGCCGGATTATTTGGCGGCCGGCAAGCTCGCCGGAAAGCGGGCGCTGATCACCGGCGGCGACTCCGGGATCGGCCGCGCGGTCGCGTACATGTTCGCGCGTGAGGGCGCCGACGTGGCCATCACCCACCTCGGGCCCGAGTCCTCCGACGCCGAGACCATCCGCGACGCGATCGAGCAGTGCGGCCGCAAGGCGCTGACCCTCTGCCTGGATCAGCGCAATTACGAGGCCTGCGAGCGCACCGTCCAGCAGGTCGTCGAGGCGCTCGGCGGTCTCGACATTCTGGTCAACAACGCCGCCTATCAGCAGCACGTCGACGACATCGAGGAGCTCGAGCTCGAGCAATGGCGACGGACCTTCGAGACCAACATCTACGGCTACTTCTACATGACCAAGGCCGCGCTCCCGGTGCTCGACGAGGGCGCGGTGATCATCAACACCGGCTCGATCACGGGCATGGAAGGCTCCAAGGAGCTGCTCGACTATTCGGCGACCAAGGGGGCCATTCACGCGTTCACCAAGTCGCTCGCGCAGCACCTCCTCGATCGCAAGATTCGGGTCAATTGTGTGGCTCCGGGCCCGGTCTGGACGCCGCTCAATCCGGCCGACAAGGACGCCGAGGATGTCGCTGACTTCGGCAGCTCGGTGCCGATGGGCCGCCCGGCGCAGCCCGAGGAGATCGCGCCCGCATATGTCTATTTCGCATCCGCCGGCGACTCGAGCTACGTGACCGGCGAGGTGCTCGCGTTGTTGGGCGGAAAGACCACCGCCGGTTGACAGGAGAATCATCATGGCCAGCGCAAAGACCACCACCAATCACAACACCATCAAGAAATGGGTCGAGGCCCGCGGAGGGACCCCCTCGCGCGTGAAGGGGACCGGCACGGACGAGACCGATCCGGGCATCCTGCGCATCGACTTCCCGGGCTATTCCGGCGAGGACACGCTCGAGGCGATCGAGTGGGAGGAGTTCTTCGAGGCCTTCGAGGACAACGAGCTCGCGTTCCTCTATCAGGACGAGAAGAACAGCCGCTTCAACAAGCTGATCGCCCGCAACGGCGCCGAGCAGCAGGCGGAAGACGAAGCGGAAGAGGAAGAAGAGGACGAGGACGAGGAGTACGAGGAAGAGGACGCCGAGATGGACGCCGTCGACCTGCTCGAGAGCCAGCACCGCGAGGTCGAGGCGCTGTTCGAGCAGCTGCGCGAGGCCGAGTCGGCGCGCGAGCGAGGTGAGCTGTTCGCCGAGCTCGCCGATCAGCTCGCCGCGCACACCAAGATCGAGGAGACGATCTTCTATCCCAAGGTCTGCGACGAGGACACCTCCGAGCTGCTGCACCACTCGGTGGAGGAGCACCTCTCGGCCAAGCGCGTGCTGGCCGAGCTGCTCGACATGGCGCCCTCGGATCCCCAGTTCATGCGCAAGATCGACGAGCTCGAGGAGCTCGTGCGGGATCACGTCGAGGACGAGGAGATGGAGCTGTTTCCGCAGGTGCGCGAGAGCGACCTCGATCTGATGGGACTGGCTCGGCGCATGGAGAAGCGCTTCGCCGACCTGCTCGCCGCCGAGCCGCGCAGCGAGGTCCCGAACGAGATCGACGAGGTCGCCTCGCTTCCTTGCTAGCGCTAGCCAACGCCGCGGGGCCCGGTATGCTCGGGCCCGCGTGACCATCCTCAGCGCCAAAGAACTGCGCCGCACCTACGGCATCCGCGAGGTCTTGCGCGGAGCGAGCCTGGCGATCGACGAGGGCGAGCGTGTCGGCCTCGTCGGTCGCAATGGCTCGGGCAAGTCGACGCTGGCGAAAATTCTGGCGGGCGCAGAGCAGCCCGACTCGGGCGAGGTCGTGCGGCGCACCGAGCTGCGCGTCGGCTATCTGCCGCAGGAGCCGGAGTTCCCACCGGGTCTGAGCGCCGTCGAAGCGGTGCTCGCTGGGCTCGATCGCTGGCAGGCCGCGGTCGCGCGCCACCTCGAGCTCTCGGAGCTGCTCGCCCACGAGCCGCCCAACCTCGCGGCGTTGATGCGCGAGCAAGAGGCGGTCGCGGTCGAGGTCGAGCGACTCGGCGGCTGGGACCTGCGCCACGAAGCGCTCGCGTTGCTGGCCCAGCTCGGCATCCCCGAGCCCGACGCGAAGGTCGACAGCATGAGCGGCGGCGAGCGGCGTCGCGTCGCGCTCGCGCGGCTGCTGGTCGCGAGCCCCGATCTGGCGATCCTCGACGAGCCCACCAACCACCTCGATCTCGAGACCGTCGAGTGGCTGGAGACCTACCTGGCCAATCGCTTCGGCGGCGCGCTGATCCTCGTCACCCACGATCGCTACCTGCTCGATCGCCTGGTCACGCGCACGGTCGAGGTCGAGCAGGGCGAGGTGCACGTCTACCAGGGCGGCTGGGGTCGCTACCTCGAGGCCAAGGCCGAGCGCGAGGCTCATGCCGATCGCGTCGAGGCCAACCGCCGCAACCTGCTGCGCCGCGAGCTCGAGTGGCTGCGTCGGACCCCGCAGGCGCGCACGACCAAGCAAAAGGCGCGCATCGATCGGGTGACCGCCATCCGCGATCAGGTCGGGCCCAAGCGCGAGAGCTCAGCGAGGATCGAGCTCGGCAACGAGACGCTCGGGCGCACGATCCTCGACGCGGAGAACGTCACGGTCGAGATTGGCGGACGCCGCTTGGTCGAGGGCGTCGAGCTGCACCTGAGCAAAGGCGAGCGGCTCGGCATCGTCGGGCCCAACGGCTGCGGCAAGACCACCCTGCTGCGCGTGCTGACCGGCGAGCTCGCGCCCGCGGCCGGCGAGGTGCGGATGGGCAAGCGCACGCAGGTCGCCTTCCTGCAGCAGTCCCGCGGCGGCCTCGATGACGACGCCAGCGTGTTCGACAACGTCGGCGAGGGCAACACGCGCGTGGTGATCGGCGAGACCGAGCTCGACCTTCGCACCTACCTCGAGCGCTTCTTGTTCGACACCCATGCGCAGCGACAGAAGGTCGGCACGCTCTCGGGCGGCGAGCGAGCTCGCGTCGCGCTGGCCAAGACCCTGCGCCGCGGCGCCAATCTGGTGATCCTCGACGAGCCGACCAACGACCTCGACGTGATGACCTTGACCGCCCTCGAGGAGGCGCTGATCGAGTATCCCGGCGTGGTGCTGGTCGTGACCCACGATCGCTGGTTCCTCGATCGCATCGCCACCGGCCTGCTCGTCTTTGATCACGGCCACATCGAGCGGCACGCGGGCGGCTGGGCCGATTACATCGAGCGCCGCAAGCAGAGCGCGCGCGAGGAGGCGGTCGTCGAGGCCCGCAAGCCCGCGCCCGCAGCTGCACCTGCGGTCGTCAAGCCCGGCAAGCGCAAGCTGACCTACGCCGAGACGCTCGAGCTCGAAGGCCTGCTCGAGCGCGTCGACGAGGCCGAGCAGTCCGTCGCCGCGCTCGAGGCCGAGCTCGCGGGCGATGACTTCTACGAGCGCTCGGTCACCGAGCAGCAGGCGTTCTTCGCCAAGCTCGATCGCCTGCAGACGGCGCTGGATCTCGCCGGGCCACTGCTCGACACGCTCCCCGAT
>DATLLB010000918.1:0-2413 GCA_035538075.1 Enhygromyxa sp. | reverse complement strand
CTCGAAGCTGATCTCGCCGCGCGGCTGTTCGAGATCCTCGACAGCAAGCCCGAGATCGAGGACGCCGAGGACGCGCGCGAGCTCGTCGATCCGCGCGGCGAGATCAGCTTCGAGGGCGTGTGCTTTGCCTACGACGATCGCGACACCGAGGTCATCCGCGAGCTCGACCTGAAGATCATGCCCGGCCAGGTCTGCGCGCTGGTCGGCTCGAGCGGCTCGGGCAAGACCACGATCGGTCGGCTGCTGCTGCGCTTTTGGGATCCGCAGAAGGGCCGGATCTGCATCGACGGACAGGACATTCGCACGCTGAAGCTGGCCTCGCTGCGCGGGGCCATGGCCGAGGTCTCGCAGGATCCCGTGCTGTTCTCGGGCTCGATCCGCGAGAACATCCGCTATGGGCGACTCGACGCCGCCGATGCGGAGGTCGAGGCCGCCGCGATTGCGGCCAACGCCCACAACTTCGTGCGCGAGTTCCCGGACGGCTACGACACCGTGGTCGGTGAGCGCGGGGTCAAGCTCAGCGGCGGGCAGCGGCAGCGACTAGCGATCGCGCGCGCGATCCTGCGGGATCCCAAGATCCTGATCCTCGACGAGGCCACCTCCGCGCTCGACAGCGAGAGCGAGCACCTGGTCCAGGCCGCCCTCGAGCGCCTCCAGCGGGGGCGTACGACGCTGGTGATCGCCCACCGACTCAGCACGATCCGCGACGCCGATCGCATCGTCGTGCTCGATCACGGGCGCGTGGTCGAGATCGGCAAGCACGACGAGCTGATGGGCAAGGGCGGCACCTATGCGAAGCTGGTCGCCCGCCAAGCCGCGCTCGAGCCCGAGCGCGCGGCCTCCTGAGTTCTACTCCCGGAGGGGTCTACTCCGCGAGCAGCTCGTCGATCTCCTTGCGGAGCGTTCGCTCGCTGACGCGGCCCATGTGCACGCGGCGGATCTGCCCGCGCTTGTCGATCAGCACCATGTGCGGAATGGCCTCCACCTCGAAGGCTCGCGCGAGCTGACCGTTGTCGTAGATCTGCGCGAAGCCGATCTCGTGATCGACCATGTACTGCTCGACCGCGGCCTCGCGCTCGGCCGCTTCGCCGCTGTCGCGGTTGACCCCGTAGATGCGCAGATCGGTGCCCGCGTAGCGCTGCTCGATCGCCGAGAGGATCGGCATCTCCAGCCCGCACGCGTGGCACCACGTCGCCCAGAAGGTCAGCAGCGAGACCTGACCCTCGAGCTTGGCGGGCGTGAGCACGGTGCCGTCGCTGACCCGCGCCTTGAATTCCGGCACCGGATCGGACGGACCGACCGGGCTCAAGTCGTCCCAGTTGCGGATCCCGAGCCCGAGGTCGCGCGCGCCCGAGAGCAGCGCGACCGTGAACACCAGCGCGCCGACGATGCGCGGCCCGGTCGCGAGCTGCGGTGGCCCGCTCGCGTCCGCAGGCATGCGCTTGCGGATCCACAGCGCGAGACCGAGGGCCCAGGCCGCGCCGATCATCTCCGGGAGATAGCGAGGCCCCGGCAAGGTCACGCCTTGCTGGCGCAGCAAATTCCCCAGCGTCGCGACCAGCACCAACGCGACCAGCGGCAAGTGTCGGAAGCGACTGCGCGTGGCCCCGACCACGCCCTCGACCATGAACCCGACCAAGATGGGGGTCAGCAGCGCGAGCGCGAAGCCATTGACCAGCAGCAGCACGCTTTTAAACACCTCGAAGCGCGCGACGGTCTCGATCAATCGCTCGATCTGGCTGCCGAGCACGAACAGCCCGGCGAGCACCCAACCATCGTAGCGACCCTCGTCCGCGCGCAGGCCCAGCAGGGTGGCCTTGGGTCGGATCAGGATCCCGCCGAAGCGTTGAATCATCTTCACCGAGAGCATCAACGTCGCGCCTGCAGCTTGCGTTTCGCGGCCGTTGCGAGCGCCGAGGGGATGTTCTTCGATCGCGCCACCTTCTGAATGTCGCTCTGATTGAGGTGGGTCAGCAGGCTCATCGATCGCGCCATCGGCGTCTTGGGGTTCATCACCAGGTTGAGCTTGACCGAATAGAGCTTCACCCAATCGCGGCGATTTGAGATGTACGTGATGACCTCGAGCGGCAAAGCGCGATTGGCGGAATAGGCCACGGCTTCGTCCTCGCGGATCTTCGGCGACTTGATCGTCGCCATCGCCACGGCCTTGACCGAGTCGCGCACGAGGATCGAGCGATCGTAGCGATCGCCGAGCATGGCCGTGCGGATCTTCTCGAGCGGGCGCATGGCGAGGATCGCCTGCAGCCGGCGCTCCTTGCTCGGCGGCGGCTTGTCCTGCTCGCGGATCGGCGCGTCCTCGTCGTCCGCGAGCGGCTCTTCGTGCGGCAGCGTGCCGTCGAACAGGCCGGCCTCGGGATCATCGAATTCCGGCAGCTCGAGCTCGTCGTCGACG
>DATLLB010000917.1:0-7654 GCA_035538075.1 Enhygromyxa sp. | reverse complement strand
ATCGCCAAGTGGGGAAAAAAATCGCGAGCGACGGTGGCCAACCCACGGGCCACCCTCCGCGCGGGTTGGACTTGCTCCGCAGGCGCCGACCGGTCGACCATTCCGACCATGCGCGAAGCGGCATCTCGAGCGGTGCTCTGTCTGATCCTCGCGGCCCCGACCGGAGTCGTGCTCGCCTGCGCCGAGGGGACCGGAGCCGAGGATGGCGGCCTCGTCTGCGATCCCGGCGAGGGCATGATGTGCGAGTGCGAGAGCGGGCTGACCAGCGTGGCGTGGTGTCGCCACGATGGCGCCGGCTATCTCCCGTGCGAGTGCGAGGCCGGCGACGAGGGCTTCGGCGAGGAGACCGGTGCGCCCGGTGACGGTGACGGCGACGGCGACGGCGACGGCGAGTCGGGCGACGGCGACGGCGAGTCGGGCGATGGCGACGGCGAACCAGGTGATGGCGACGGCGACGGCGAGCCAGGCGACGGTGACGGTGAGCCCGGCGATGGCGATGGCGACGGCGACGGCGAGCCGGGCGACGGCGATGGCGAGCCTGTCTTCGATCAGGCCTGCTACCTCGGCCCTGCGAAGGACAACTCGGTGTGCTTCCCCATCGCCACCCCCAACCCGCTACCGACTGCCTACGATTATCCGGCGCCCTACCAAGGCAACGCCAATTACCGCTCGCCGATCCGCTACCTCGATCTCGAGACCATCGACCTCACGACCGCGGTCGCGCCCAACTTCACGCTCGACGAGCTCGCGCAGCTCTACAAGGGTCGCTACGCGGTCGTGCAGCCGCACGCGGTCGAGCGCCTGCAGGATCTCCGCGACGTGCTCGGTCCGCTGGTCGTCAACTCCGGCTATCGCTCGCCCGGCTATAACGCGCAGATCGGCGGGGCCACGTCCTCGCGTCACATGTACGGCGACGGGTTCGATCTCGATCCCGTCGATGTCTCGCTCGCCACGCTCGAGGCCGCGTGCACACAGAACGCCGGCTTCCTGGTCGAGTACGAGACCCACGTGCACTGCGACTGGCGAAGCACGGCGGTCGACGTCGGCTTCTACGGTCTGCCGGACATCTTCGATCCGCAGCTCGATTATCCAGTGCTCGCGGCCGAGCTCGAGCGCGATCCGATCACTGGCCACTGGCTCGCGCCTGCGAGCGGCTTCGATGAAGGTGAGCCGCAGCGTCGCTGGTTCGCCTTCGACGCGGACGACCGGCTGATCGCCGAGGCCCGAGGCCGCACGTTCGCCGCCCCGAGCGAGGCGGTGCGCGTGGAGGTCATCGTCGGCGCGCAGATCCACCTCCGCTCGGCTGAGTAGCGGGATCAGAACCATCGCAACCCCCACTTTCTCCCAGAGCCCCCACTGCGGGTCTGCTCCCGAGACAACCCGGCCAGCCCATTCGGTACGGCCGTCGTGGTGTTGCTTGGACCTTCTCCCCCGTGTGCCGCGCTCGAGTTCGACGATGTCATTGCTCAGCAACCGCCTCGAAAGCATCCTCAACGAAGCGGAGCGCAAGGCTCTGGTAGCCGTGCTGCGCTCGCGCCCGGAACTGACCCTGGAGAAGCTTCAGGACTGCTTCGTCGGCCGCTACGGCGACACGCTGCGAAGCATCACCGTCGGCGAGCTGATCGAGCTCGACGTCGACATCGATCTCCCCGAGGACGGCGGCCCACCCGTCGACCGCAGCGTGCTCGAGCTGGCCAAGCACAGCAACGGCGAGATCTACGACGGCCTCGTCTACGATGTGATCGTCGCCGCCGGAGGCCATCCGGTCTCGGCCAGCTATCTACGCGCCCGCGTCGGCGGCCCCCGCTGGAAGCTGCAGGGCTCGCTGCGACGCCTGGTCGACGCCGGCAAGGTTCACCGCAACGGCGTCACCAGCTCGACCCGCTACCGGGCAACTGCTTCGATTCGCGATTGAGAGCGGGGGTGGAAACCCTTCACCGGTGATGTTGCGTGCACCCGAAAGGGTTGTCGAACCCTCACCAGTGAGGTCGCTTGTACCCAATTGGGCCCTCGAACCCTCACCGGTGACGTTGCTTGTGCCCAGAAAGGTTGCCGAACCTTCACCCGCGTCGGTGCAGAGACCCCGAAGGTACCGAAGACCGACGCGGGCGAAGGGGATCGGGACCTCCGAGGCTCCGAAGATCGACACGGGCGAGGGAAACCGGACCCCGAAGGCTCCGAAGATCGACGCGGGCGAAGGAAACCGGACCCCGAAGGCTCCGAAGATCGACGCGCGCGAGGGCTACCCCAACCCGGGAGGCTCCGAAGGACGACACGGGCGAAGGAAACCGGACCCCGGAGGCTCCGAAGGACGACACGGGCGAAGGAAACCGGACCCTCGAGGGTTGCCGGCACGCTCCGGGTGACGATCAATGCAGCGCGTGGGGCAGCGACAGGGAGAACGGCGCAATCTCGGCGTCGAAGCGCTCGCCGTCGGCCGTGACCATTTGATAGCTCCCATGCATCGCGCCGAACGGAGTGGCCAGCGGGCACGCGGACGTATAGTGGAAGATGCTGCCCGGCTCGAGCACCGGCTGCTCGCCAACCACGCCCGGACCCCGCACCTCCTCCACGCGGCCTTCACCGTCGGTGATCACCCAGTGGCGGCTGATCAGCTGCACCGTCTCGTCGCCGAGGTTCTCGAGCTGCACGCGATAGGCGAAGAACCACAGCCCCTCCTCGGGCTGCGAGCGCGCCTCGACGTAGCGAGCCTGCACGCTCACGCGGATGTTGCGGGTGACGGCCTCGGAGACTTCTGCCATGGCGACTGTGTCTGCTTTGCTAAGGGATCGGCCAGCTGTCGAGCTCGAGCCCGCCCTCGTCGCCTTCGTCGAACAGCTTCGCGCTGCGCTTGCGGAGGAACTCGTCTTCGTAGGGCTTGATCACGTACGCGCCCGCGCCGTTGCGCAACGCCCAGTAGCGATCGACCTCGTTGCTCATCTCCGTCACGAAGAACACCACCGGCGCCTGCTTGCCGAACTTGTCACGCAAGCGACGGAGCAGCTGCAGACCGCTGAGGCCCTCGAGCAGGATCTCGGCCACGACCAGATCGGGCTTCACGACCTCGATCAGCGCCCACGCAGCGCTGCCGTTCTCGGCCTCGTGAATCGCGAGCCGCTGCTCGGTCCCCTTGCTCGGGTCGGCGCTCTCGGTCGGTTCCCCCGCGGCTTCCCGCAAGAGCCGACTCACCCGCTTGCGATTGTCCGCGTCCGGATCGACGACCAACGCCGTCTTCCAGCTCCCGCGCCCGCCCGGCTTGCGGCGGGACGCGACCGGAGGAGCGACGCGCGGCGGTGTGATGGTCGGCGGCATGACCGGCTAAGTGGTCTCAGACCGTCACAGGCATGACCCGGCGGCGGACCACGCTCGACTTGCTGAGTCGATAGACGATCCGCGAGACCGCGAAGGTCC
Source organism: Enhygromyxa sp. (assembly GCA_035538075.1). Classification (GTDB taxonomy): domain Bacteria; phylum Myxococcota_A; class Polyangia; order Nannocystales; family Nannocystaceae; genus Plesiocystis. Next base: position 4,243 of record DATLLB010000917.1, on the reverse strand, counting down.
CCGTGCGAGTCCGACGGGCGATGTCCTTGACCGAGTTGCGACCGTTGATCAGCTCGAGCACGTCGAGCTCCTCGCGGGCCAGCACCTCGCGAGCCATGCGGCTGACCTTCGCGTCGTCGCGCACGTACACGTCGTCGAGCTCGGGCATGTGCGGGCCCATCAACGCGTTCTCGTCGAGCCGCCGCAGACCGTCGAGCAGCGCCTCCGAGACCGCGAGCTCGACCTTGCCTTCGTCGGCCCAGGTCGCGGCCGTAGCCTCGAGCCGCGTCAGCGGCACGAACCCGGCCACGCCCTTGCGGAACGTGAGCACGTGACAGGTGATCTCGCGCGCCTGAGCGAGGATCGCCGCCGCCAGATCGCCGGGCGTGATGAACCCGGCCTCGACCAAGCGCTGACCGAGCGGGCGCCCGGCCGGATCGCGGCTCGTGATGAAGGCCTCGAGCTCGTCGTCACGCATGAACCCGCCCTCGACCACGAAGCGACCGAGCTTGAGATCTTCGTCGTCGCCGAAGTACTCGGCCAGGCGAATGCTGCCACCTGCGAGATGCAGTCGCGCCTCGCGACCATCCGAAGCGATCGACAACACGCCGGTCACCGAGTCGTCGCTCAACATCTCGAGCAGCGACTCGAGCCGCTGCGCGGCGAGGTCGACGTGGATCGCCTGCTGACCGGGCGGGCTCGGCAGCTCCTCCGCGCCCTCGAGCTCCGCGAACAAGCCCGCGACGGCCGCCTCGCTGACCTCACCGAGCGTCGGGAAGTGCTTGCTGATCAAGCGCGCGAGCTGGACCTTGCGCTGGTCCGGCACGTCGTCCATGTCGTCCGGCAGCTTCGCGGCGTCGATCGACGCGATCGTCTGGCTCACGACCTTGAGCAGCGCGGGGCTCGAGAACGGCCGCCGTACCGTCGGCAACCCCGCCGCAGCCGGGATCGGGTTGGGGTTGCGGCGGCTCACGATCAGCACGCCAGGAATTTCGGAGGCACCGGGGAGCCGCACCAACTCGCGCAGCACCGCTGCGCTGACCGTTGGATCGGCTGAAGCATCCAACAGGAGCGCGACGATCGATTTGTCACCGCTTGCCCCGTGCAGCTTGAACATCGACACCGCGTCGCGCTGACTCGCCGCGTTGTAAACTTCATAGCCCGCGAGCCGCAGGCTGGCCGTGGCCAGCTTTGCAGTCGTGGGGTTGGGGTCGTAGTAGAGGATCCCCGGGGCCGTGCGCGCTTCGGGCGAGTCGGGCATGAGGCCGGCAAAGTCTACTCGCAATCGGCCTGCTCGTGGTAGCGTACCGACAATGGTCATGGGCGCGCTCGAGCGGCTCGATCCGCCGCGGGTCCTCGGCGACCTCACGCTCTTGGCAGCGCTTGGTGAGGGCGGCATGGCGACCGTGTACCTGGCCGGTGTCGGATCCGGCCCGCTCGCCCGCATGTGCGCAGTCAAGCTGTTGCGCGCCAATCTGCCCGATCACGACTACCGCACGCGTTTCCTCGACGAAGCGCGGCTGGTCGTCCGGCTGCATCACAACAACATCGTCGACGTCCGCGCGGCGGGTGAGATCGACGGTCAGCTCTACATCGCGATGGAGGCGATCGAGGGCCGCGATCTCGCCGACGTCTGGGATCGCTGCGCCGAGGTCGGCCGTGCTTTTCCCGTACCGCTCGCCGTGCATATTTGCCGCGAAGTCTTGCGCGGTCTGCACTACGCTCACACGTTTCCGGGCCTCGGCCTCGTTCACCGCGACGTCTCGCCCTCCAATGTGCTGATCGATTGGGCAGGTGCCGTGCGCCTCGCCGACTTCGGCCTCGCGACGTCGAGCCTGAAAGCCAGCCTCACCTTGCCCGGCGTCGTGTTCGGGAAGGTCGGCTACATGAGCCCCGAGCAGGCGCGACACGAGCCGCTCGACGGTCGCGCCGACGTCTACGCCGTGGCCGTGATCTTGTGGGAGCTGCTGACCGGCCGACCGCTGCGCGCCCCCGACGGCATGTCGACCGACACCGTGTCGCGCTTCGAGGCCGTGCCGCCGAGCAGCAAGAGCCGCCGTGTCGACGCCCACCTCGACGAGATCGTGATCAAGGGCCTCTCGCGCAATCGTGATGAGCGCTGGGAGAGCGCGCAGGCGATGATGCTGGCGCTCAACCAGTGGCTCGCCGATCACTCGCCCGAGATGGGCCAGGAGATGGTCGCCGACTTCATGCGCAAGCTGTTTGGCAACGCGCGCGACGTCGAGTCCGCGATGCGAGCCGAGCTGCTGCGCGAGCTCACTGGAAGTCACCACGCCGTGTCCGGCACGCAGATCCTCGAGGCCAGCCAGTCCAACCCCGTCGCCGAACGCGAGTCACGGAGCGCCGGCCGCTCGGGCCCCGCGTCGCCCGGCCTCGACGCCAAGGAGCTGATCGAGCCCGGCGTCGTGATCGCCGATCGCTACCGCGTGCTCTCGCGGCTCGGTCGCGGCGGCATGGGCTACGTCTACCTCGGCGAGCACGTCACGGTCGGTCGCTCGGTCGCGATCAAGGTGCTGACCTTCGACTGGAGTCGCACCGCGGCCGTCGCCCAGCGGTTCCGCGCCGAGGCTCGGGCCGCCAGCGCCGCCGGTCACCCCAACATCGTCGAGGTCTTCGACGCCGGCGAGCTCCCCGACGGGCGGCTCTACCTGGTCATGGAATTCCTGACCGGCCGCAACCTGTTCGAGGAGGTGCAGACGGTCGGGCCGCTCCCGGTCGCGCGAGCCTGTCACATCCTGCGCGACGTCGGCCGAGCGATCCGAGCCGCGCACGAGGTCGGCATCATCCACCGCGACCTCAAGCCCGACAACGTCATGCTCGTCGATCGCGGGCGCGACGAGGGCGAGCTCGTCAAGGTGCTCGACTTCGGCATCTCCAGCTCCGCCCAGCGATCCGAGAGCACCCAGCGACTGACCACCGTCGGCCAGGCGCTCGGCACCCCCGAGTACATGGCCCCCGAGCAGGCCAAGGGCCACGAGCCCGACGAGCGCTTCGACATCTACGCGCTCGGCGTGATGTTCTACGAGCTGCTCACCGGCGATCCGCCGTTTCACGGCCCCAACGTGTTCGAGATCGTCACGCGCAAGACCGTCGAGCCTGCGCCCTCGGTCAGCAGCAAGCGCAAGGATCTGCCCAAGGATCTCATCAAGCTCGTCGACGATTGCCTCGCGCTCGATCCCAAGAGTCGCCCGCAGACCGCCCAGTTGTTCCTGGCCAAGCTCGAGGACGTCCTGCGCAACCTCCCGCGCGAAGGCACCAGCCGGATCGCCTTCGAGTCCTCGCTGACCGACGGCAACGTCTCGGCGCTCGAGCCCGCGACCGACCCCACCAGCGCCTTCCCAACTTCGCCGGCGGCGACCAAGCCCAAGCCCAAGCAGCCCGAGCACGTCACGGCGCGCAAGCCCAGCGACGTCGAGCCAGACGATTCGTCGTCGAGCAAGATCCCGCCGGTCTACATCCTCTTGCTGGTCGGCGCCGTGCTTGCCGTCTTGCTCGGCGTCTGGGCGGTCAACCTCGGTGACGACGATCCCGACGAGGAAGTGGTCGCCAACGCCGAAGATCCGGTCCGCGAGGTCGGCGAAGGCACTCCCGAGCCGCTCGACGACGACGCCAGCGACAAGCCCGACGAGCAGGCCGAAGGCAGCGTCGAGCCGCCGCCCGATCCCGAAACCACCACCGCCACCGGCGGAGCCCAACCCGCCGAGACCGGCGAGGTCGAGCCCGACACTGGCGGAGTCGAGACCGAGACCGGCGCAGTCGAGCCCGATACCGGCGGCCCCACCCCGAGCATCGCCAAGCACAAGACCGCAGAGTGTCAGAAGGTCCGCGAGGACGCCGAGCAGGCCGCCAAGGCCTTCAAGTGGGACCGCGTCCTCCAGCTCACCAAGGAGCGCAAGTGTTGGGCCGACAAGGCCTCCCGCGTGCGCCTCGAGGTCGAGGCCTACATGGAGAGCAAGCGCTGGGAGGACTGCGTGAAGGCGGGCAAAGGCGCGAGCAGCAAGGACGTCAAGGACATGGTCACCGTCTGCGAGAAGCGGCTGCAGTAACGCGCTCGATCACGCCCCACGCAAACACTTGCCCAACCGCCCGCATTCGTTGTTTGCTGCGCCGAGCAGCCCGTGATGGAATCCCTCACGACCCAGAGCACGCCCCTGACGTCCGATGCCTTTGTCGCCAAGAACTCGCAGTGTGCCCGACACAGCTTCGTCTTGGCTTCGCGGCCTCGAGCGCCAGTGACGCACTC
>DATLLB010000916.1:0-8778 GCA_035538075.1 Enhygromyxa sp. | reverse complement strand
GGTGGCAGTGCTCGAAGCGGGCCTCGAGCTCCTGGCGATTGGTCAACGACATGCGCGGGCACGCGTCGCGCAGCGGGCCTTCGTCGAGCGGGGTCAGCTGCGCGAGCGCGTCGAAGTCTCCGGCCTTGAGGGCATCGAAGGCGCTGCGCCCCACGTTGGCCAGCGCGAGCTTGCGATCGTCGAGCTCGGGCTCGGGCTCGACCGCCTCGACCTTCGCAGGCTCGGGCTCGATCTTCGCAGGCTCGGGCTCCGCCTCGCCGGGGCTCACCCGCGGCGCGCGGCCAAGCTCGACCTCGGCCTGCTTCGCGTCGCCTTCGTGCTTCTCGCTGCCACACGCGAGCGTCGAGATCAGGGTCAGGAGCAGCGCGAGGCGGGTCGGAGTCGGCACACGAGGCATGATAGCAGCGCTGTTACGCGCGACCGGGGCCTTCGCTCTCCAACCATGCGCGCAGCTCGGCGAGATCGAACAGCTGGCCGAGAAAGCCAGGCGCTTGCGTGTCGACGAAGCAATCGAGGTTGCTGCCGTCGTCCTCGGGCGCGCACGCGGGTGGCTCGCCCATGATCGCCGGCCACGGCGGCGGCGGTTGCCTGGCGGTGCCGTCGACCAGGCGCATGTGTCTGCGATCGCTGCGAAGGTGGCGGCGGTAGTCGGCGCAATCGATCATGCGAAAGCGCGGCGCGTAGCGATCGGGCAGGAGACCCGCGAAGTCGAAGCTGCCTCGCAGCCAGTGCACGGCCGAGCGAGGCCCGGGGAAGTGAGCGTCGAGATCCCAGACCTCCCAGCGACGACCGGGATCCCGCAGCAACAAGACCACGTGATAGTCCCAGACGATCGGCAGGTGCCGATGCTCGGCCGCACGCTGGCCCCACATGGCCACGCGACGCTCGGCGTTGGAGATGAACAGCACGCGGCGCTCGGCCGTGGCCACGCGCGCGTGAGCGCAGAGCTGCCAGACATTCTCTTCGCAATAGAAGGGGCAGTACGCGGGCGACTCGTCGCTCACGTGGCCTCCGTCAAGAACGGGATGATCGCTGCGGCGACGGCCTCGGCGTCGTCGAGGTGCAGGTGATGGTTGCCGGGCAGCTCGACGCGCGTCAGCGAGGCGATCGCCTCGACGCGGCGGCGCATCGCCTCGACGTCGTGAGGCCAGCCGTGACTGGCCGAGATCAGCAGCACCGGGCACTGGATCGCGCGCAGGAACGCGTGCACTTGCTCCTCGCTCAGGCGCACGCGCGAGTCGATGCGCAGGCGTGGATCGGCACGCCACGTCCAGCCCCCGTCGACGCGCTCGAGCCCACGCTCGACCAGGATCCGCGCCGACTCGGGCTGCATGGTCGCAGCCTCGCGCAGGCGCTCGACCGCGCTGTCGAGATCGGCGAACAGCCGCTTGCTGGCGTCTTGCTTGCGCTGCTCGGCCCGCAGCGCTCGCGCGAGCCGACGGGCAGCCTCGCTCGGCTGCTCGACCATCGGTCCGATGCCCTCGATCAGCACGCAGCGATCGATCCGCTCGGGCACGGTCCCGGCCACCAGCGTGGCGATGCCGGCCCCCATCGAGTGACCGAGCAGCGAGAAGCGCTGCCAGCCCAGCGCGTTCGCAGCGTGGACGACATCGGCCACCCAGTCGATGAAGTGATACGGCCCATGCTTGTGCTCCGAGAGACCGTGACCCGGCAGGTCGAGGCTGACGATTCGCAGCTGCAGCGCCTCGCACAGTCGCGGAGCGAGCGCGACAAAGCTCGCTGCGTTGTCCAGCCAACCATGCATGCAGAGCACGGGGCGACCGTCGGCGGGCCCCCAAGCCAGCGCGGCGACGCGGCCATCCCTGCAGTCGAGCGTGAGCGCCTCGGGCACGCGCAACTCATTGCGCGAATCGACGGCAGTGGCAAGCGCAGGGCCACTCAAGTACTCGGGCGGCACGCGCTGGGTCAGCCAGACCCCATTGTCGCTGCGGCGGAACTCGAACCCGTCGCGATGCATGCGCGCCGCGTCCACCCGCAACACCACGGCCGCGCCGCGTCGACGGCCGACCTCGACCGCCGTGTGGGGATCGGTGCTGAGGTGCACATCATGCCGCTTGCCGCGATCGAGCCCATGTTCGAGGATCGAGGCGACGAAGCGTGTCGGCGTGCCGTGGAACAGCTGATCCGGCGGCTGCGTGGGCGCGAGCCCGAGATCGATGGGGATCGAGTGCCCTTGCGCCGCCCGAATGCGCAGGCCGTCGGCGCTGATCGAGAACCGAGCCTTGCTGTCGGTCGCCACGCAGCGCTCGAGCTCGACGTGCGAACAGGGATGACCATAGCTGCGCAAACCATTTAGCAACGCCTCGATCTCAGCCCAGCCCGCACGATCGAGCTCGAGCCCGATCGCGTCCGGTTCGTGTCGCAGCACCCAAGCGAGCAGCTTGCCGAGCTCGGCCACGTCCAGAGTCTAGTACCCGGCTCGCAGTGACAACATCCGCCGACGTTCGTAAAATTCGATTCAGAGGTTTGTTCTCGCCAGCGCACCCTGTGAGTCGAATCCGAAAACGATTGACCTCGCTCTCAATGTCGCCGTACGGTGACGCCACAACGTATGCGAGCGGCCTTTCCTCTCGGGGCAGCTCGCATGGTCGACATTTCCTGGTGATTGGATCCCCCCCGATGAAAAAAGCAGCCTCTCCGATCAAGTACATTTTGGCGATCTCGTCCGTCTCGCTAATGACCCTTGCAAGCTGTACGGACGACAGCTCGAGCAGCGAGGTCAGCAACGAGTCCGAGACTGCGGGCGATGGCGATGGTGATGGCGACCCCACCGGCGACGGTGACCCCACCGGTGACGGTGACGGCGATCCCACCGGTGATGGTGACGGCGACCCCACCGGTGATGGCGACGGCGATCCGACCGGCGACGGTGACCCCTCCGGCGACGGTGACGGCGACGGTGATCCCTCCGGTGATGGCGACGGTGACGGTGACGGCGATCCCGTAGAGACCTGCGAAGACGGGATTCAGAACCAAGACGAGAGCGACATCGACTGCGGCGGCACCGTCTGCGGGACCTGTGGCGACGGTGCCTCGTGCCTCGTCGGCGAGGACTGCATGGCCGGGCAGTGCGTCGACAACATGTGCTTCAGCGGCTGCGTCAACGACGAGGCCTGCGCCGACCTCAACGACGAGTGCAACGTCGGCGTCTGCAACGAGGGCCTGTGCGAGACGGCGCCGGCCAACGAAGGCGGCGGCTGTGCGACCGGCGACCTCTGCATGGTCAACGGTCTGTGCACCGCGGGCGCGTGCGTGGAGGAGGCGGTCGACTGCACGGAGCTCGACGGCGCGTGCTCGGTCGGCGTCTGCAACCCCGAGGACGGCACGTGCGTCGCCGAGGTGGCCAACGAAGGCATGGCCTGCGACGACGGCGACGTGTGCTCGGACGCCGAGGTCTGCACGATGGGCGAGTGCATCGACCCGGCCGGCGGCACGCTCTTCTACGACGAGTTCGCCAACAACGACGCTGGCTGGACGCTGAGCACCAACTGGGGGATCGGGCCGGCTGTGGCCGGCTGTGGTGACCCCGGCACCGATCACACACCCAACGACAACAACGGCGTCGCTGGCGTGGTCATTGGCGGCTGCGCTCCGATCTCGCCTGTCGACGCGGCGCTGTTCTACTGCTTGACCAGCCCGGTGATCGACACCAGCGGCGAGGCCAGCGTGTGGATGACCTACTACCGCGACCTGTGGAGCGACTACACGCCCTACATGAAGAACAAGCTCGAGGTCTATAACGGGATGAGCTGGGTGATCCTGTTCGAGACCTTCGGCTCGCCGGGGGTCGACGACCTGAATTGGAGCTACTTCGGCTACGACGTCTCGGCGCACGCCAACGCGAACATGCAGTTCCGCTGGTGCTACAACATCGGTTCCTCGGGCGCGTTCAACCGCGGCAGCTGGAACGTCGACGACGTGACCGTCGCCCGCAACCAGTGCAACGTGTCTGATCTCTGATCAGCTCTCCCAGTTGACCGTGCCCCGGAGCTGCTCCGGGAGCGCGGCCAAGCGGCGCTCGAGCGCCCCGCGGTCGACCCCCGCGGGGGCTCGATAGACCAGCGCGACGTAGCCCTTGTCGACCCGTCGCTGCTCGCCCACGACCACGCAGCCGAGCTCGCGCAGCGCAGCGGCGTGGGCCTCGGCCGCCGCACGCATGTGCTGCTCGTCGAGACCGCGCACGACCATGCGCCCGACCGTGCGTCGCTCGAGCGCGAAGATCAGCAGCCACGCGAGCACGGTCGCGAGCAGCGCGACGACGTAGAGCTCGAGCCCGCAGCAGAGGCCGATGACGGTCACCAGGATCACGCGACCGGTGTCCTTGGCCTCGCCGACCTCGGTCCGAAAGCGCATCAGCCCGCCGATCCCGAACACCACCAGCGCCATGCTGGGCTGGACCTTGACGATGATGGCCACCAGCGCGCCGACCATCGCGTACATGATGAAGGTCTTGGGCTGCTCGAGCTGCTCGAGCGTCGCGGCCTTGGCTCGCGCGGTCGGGTGATAGGCGATCGCGGCCGCGAGCAGCACGGCCACGCCGAGCACGATCGACATCTGGCCGATCCACGCGACGTCGCCGAGCGCCTGCCAGCCGACGCCGGACTCGGTCAGCGCCGCGTGAGCCTGGGTGGCCAGCTGCTCGGGTGGCGGCGCGAGCATGACTCAGCAGGCTGCCATGCAGTTGTTGACGGCCACGTCGATGCAGGCGTCATCCCACGCGACCAAGCAACAATACGAATCTAGGTTGCACACGCAATTCTGCACGAACGGGACCTCGCACCCGGGCCACACGTCGGCGACGCAGCAGTTGCCGTCGTTGCAGCCGCTCGCATCGTAGTCTTCGCACGTCGGCAGGCAGGCCAGGTTACCGCCCGCGTAGCCACCCGCGAGGCAGGTCATCCCATTGAGGTTGGCGCCGTCACAGACCTCGCCGTTGTCGATCACGCCGTTGCCACAGCCGGCCTGACCGCAGCCGGATGTGTCGAAGCCGTTGCAGGTGGGATTGCACGCCAGCGTCCCGCCGGGGAAGCCCTGTGAGACGCAGCTCTGGCCGTTGAGCGCGAGGCCGTCGCAGGCCTCGCCGTTGTCGAGGATGCCGTTGCCGCAGCTCGCGTTGGTGCAGCCGCTGATGTTCAACGTGCAGTCGTCGTTGCAGGCCAGCGTGCCGCCGCCGTAGCCGAGGTCCGTGCAGCTCTGGCCGCTCAGGTTGGCGCCGTCGCAGGCCTCGGTGCCGCTCACCTGCCCGTCACCGCAGCTCGACATGTCGCCGTCGCCATCGCCCGTCGACGGGTCACCGTCGCCCGACGGATCGCCGTCGCCCGATGGATCGCCGTCGCCCGTCGGATCGTCCTCGTCCTCATCCTCACCGGTCGCGTCGCCGCTCTCGCCCTCCTCGTCGTCGCCGTCGCCCTGTGTGGATGGCAACGTGCTGTACGTGCCGAATGTGGTGGCTTCTTCGAAATCGCCGGCGGCACAAGCCGGCGCGACGCAAGCGATCGAAGCGAGGATCCACGGCGAGAGCGAGTCGAAGTTCAAAGGCATGGAAGCACGCGGCCCGCGATCACCGCGAGCTCAATGCCCATGGTACTCCCCCACCGAGCGTCCAGACCACCGCGCGGATCGACCACGAGTGCGATTGCTTCAGCGCGCCCGAGCGATTCGACGCGCGAAGTAGAGCCCGGCCCAAACCTTGAGATCGATGACCACGCCGGCCCGCTCGCGCGCCGTCAGCCAGTCCTCGACCGCGGGCAGCGGGACCAAGTGTACGGCGATGTCCTCATGCTCGTCACCACCACCGTCGCCGACTCGCTCCACGTCGTGCGCGACATAGACGATCAGCCGCTCGTCGCTGAGTCCAGCCGTGCTGGTGCCCGCAGCCACGCGCTCGAGTCGGCCGGGGCGATAGCCGGTCTCCTCCTCGAGCTCGCGCGCGGCGGCCAGCTCCGGAGCCTCGTCCTCGGCACCCTCGATGTCGCCGATCAGCCCCGCGGGCAGCTCGAGCACGATGCCGCCGACGGCCGGACGTGGCTGCTCGATCAAGATCAGCTCGTCGTCCGGCGTGACCGCGACGATCACGGCCGCGGTCACGCCCTTCACACGCTGCGCATATTCCCAGCGGCCGCGCCGAACCAGCCGCAGCCAGCGACCCTCGCCGATCACCTGGACCGGCTCGAGCAGCTGCTTGCTCTCGACGATCGCGACCCCGGCCGCGCGCAGCTCGTCGAGCGCCCGCTCGTCGTCGCCGGGCTGGAGGTTGACGGCCCGGCTCGCGTCGCGGACCACCGCGGTCTCGAAGCCGAGCGAGCGCGCGTCGAGGGCCGTGAACTTGACGCAGTAGTCGAGCGCGAGCCCGCACACCACCACCGAGGTCACGTCGCGCTCGCGCAGCCACTCGGCCAGCCCGGTCGCCTTGCGGCGGCCGTTGTCGAAGAACCCGCTGTAGCTGTCGACGCTCGCATCGGTGCCCTTGCGAAACACCGCCGCGAGCTTGCCCGCCCGCGCCTGCAGCTCGGGCACCAGCGCCGCGCCGGGGCTGTCCTGCACGCAATGCACCGGCCACAGGATCTGCGCGAGCCCGTGCAGATCCATCACCTCACCGGGCATGCGTCCCGAGTGGTTGGCCGCGAAGCTGCCATGCTCGCGCGGGTGCCAGTCCTGCGTGGCGACGACGATCTCGAAGCGATCCATCAGCGCGGCCACGGTCGAGATGATCGCGTCGCCCTCGGGCACCGCGAGCGGACCCCCGGGCAGGAAGTCGGGCTGCAGGTCGACGATGATGAGCGCTTGCTTGGACATGACTATATCTCGAATGAAAAGCCCTGCTTGACCAGCTTGCGGTAGTGCCGATCGTCGAATTTGTAGAGTCGTGCGGCGCGGTGGGCGACGTCTTTTTGGACCTCGTCGAGCTCGATCAGCAGATCCATGCCGAGGATCTTCTTGCGAAAGTTTCGCTTGTCGAGCGGGCGATCGAGGATGATCTCGTACATGCGCTGCAGCTGCGTGAGCGTGAACTTGCGCGGCAGCAGCTCGAAGCCGATCGGCTGATAGCGGACCTTGCTCTTGAGCCGCTCGAGCGCGACCTCGAGGATGTGCGCATGATCGAAGGCGAGGTCGGGCAGATCGCTGAGCGAGAACCACGCCGCATCGGTCGCGTCGGTCGCAGCGCGGATCTTGTGATCGGAGAGCTTCACGAGCGCGTAGTAGGCCACCGTCACCACGCGCTCGCGAGGATCGCGGTCGACCGCGCCGAAGGTGTAGAGCTGCTCGAGGTAGACCTTGCGCAGGCCGGTCTCCTCCTCGAGCTCGCGCCGCGCGGCCTCGTCGAGCGTCTCGTCGAGGTGCACGAAACCGCCGGGAAGCGCCCAGCGTCCGGCGTAGGGCTCGAGCCCGCGGCGGATCAGCATGACCTCGAGCTCGTCCTCGTCGAGGCCGAACACCACACAGTCGACGGTCAACGCCGCGCGGGGAAATTCGTAGGTGTGACTCATGGGTGATCGCTCTTGGCGGATTCGATCAGCGCGCGCTTGAGCTCGGCGATGCGAGCCTCGAGCGCGACGGCGTAGTGCTCGGGTTTGTCGAGGCGCACGACCGCGGCGGGCAACGCCGCGTGCTCGGCCAGCGCTCGCTCGCGCAGCTGGGTGGTCGGCTCGGCCGCGGCCACGCGCCGCCCCTGCCGTAGGACCGGGATCAGCAGGTCGCTCGCTTCGGCGTCGGCAGGCACGATCACGCGCGCGTCACCTTGCATCGCGTTGGCCGAGGCACCGGGCTCGGGCGGTCCGAGCTCCTCGTCGTAGACGACATCGAGCGTGGGCCCGCTGGCCGTGCGATAGCGGCGAACCTGCAGGATGCCGGGCGTCGAGGTCTTGATCGGCGTGTCGGACAGCTTGACCATGCGCCGCCACGGTTGGCTCGCGTCGACGCGCAGCGCCGAGAGCTTGTAGACGCCACCGAGCGCGCACTGATCGTGCGCGGTGGCCAGCCGCGTGCCCACGCCCCACACCGAGATCTTCGCGCCGGCCTGCTTGAGCGCCTGGATCTGGTACTCGTCGAGATCGTTGCTGGCGACGATCGCCGCGTTGGGAAAACCGGCGGCGTCGAGCTTCTCGCGGGCGGCCTTGCTCAGCTGCGCGAGGTCGCCGGAGTCGAGGCGGATGCCGGCCAGCTCGTGGCCGCGCTCGCGCAGCTGGATGGCCTGCGTGATCGCATGATCGACGCCGCGCAGCGTGTCGTAGGTGTCGACCAGGAACACGCAGTTGTTGGGCATCGCCTCGGCGTAGGCCGCGAACGCCTCGGCCTCGCTCGGGAACGCCATCACCCACGCGTGCGCGTGCGTGCCCTTGACCGGGACGCCGAACTGCGCGCCCGCGGCCACGTTGGAGGTTGCGACGCAGCCACCGATGTAGCCGGCCCGGCTGGCCGAGAGCCCGCCGTCGAGGCCCTGGGCGCGGCGCAGACCGAACTCGATCACCGGCTCGCCCTCGGCCGCGTGGCAGATGCGAGCGGCCTTGGTTGCGATCAGCGTCTGGAAATTCAGGATCGTCAGCAGCGGCGTCTCGAGCAGCTGCGCCTGCGCGAGCGGACCCTTCACGCGCAGCAGCGGCTCGTGGGCGAAGCAGGCGGTGCCCTCGGGCATCGCGTCGACGTCGATCGACGGCGTGAGCTGACCGAGCCAGTCGAGGAAGCGCGGATCGAACAGCGGCCGCCCATCGTTGCCGGTTAGGCTCGCCAAGTAGTCGCGCTGCCGCGCGTCGTAGCCGA
>DATLLB010000915.1:0-16677 GCA_035538075.1 Enhygromyxa sp. | reverse complement strand
CACGGCCACCCACTCGCCCGGCAGCTCGTCGTCCGCCACGGAGTCGTTGAGCAGCAGCATCACCGAGCCGCCGCCGCCGCGTCGGGCCATGCCGAACAACACCGGCGTCGAGCGCCAGCCTGCGCTCGGGACCACCACGATTGCGACGCGATCGCGAGGAAAGCGGCCGTACAGCTGCGCGACGCTCTCGGCCGCGAGCCGCAGCCATTGCTCGATGCCTGCGTCGGTCGCCGTACGATCGCCGTCGAGCACCGCGACCTCGAACTCGCAGCCGGCCGCGTCGAAGCGCAGCGGCTCATGGTGGCCGAGGGCGATCCAGGCGTTCCAGCCGAAGGTCGTGCGATCGAGCGCGCGCCAGTCGGCCGTATCGTCGGCAGGTGGATCGTCGGCGTGGATGCGCGGCCACGGCACGGTCGCGGCCATGCCCTCCGGCAGCTCGAAGCGCGCGCGGGCCTCGAGCTGATCGGGGATCGACGCGGGGTACCAGAGCCAGCGATCGGGGGCGAGCATCAGCGTGTCGCCGTAGCGACCGGCGTCGCGTCCCTGACCGCTCGCGCGCTCGAGATCGATCTCGAGGTCGACGCAGCCGTGCTCGCCGAGCGTGTTGATCAGCAAGCTTCGATCGTCGCGCGCGAGCTCGGGCCCGTCGCGGACCCGAGCGTCGGTCACGAATTCGATCGCCTCACGCGCGGCGGTCAGGCGCCGCGGCAGCTCACCTTCGATGCACAAGCCCAGCTGCATGCGCTCGAGCTGGGCGTCGACGCGGATCTCGTAGGACCAGCGCGTCGCGGCGCCCGAGGCTCGTGCGTCGCGGTCGGGTGTGGCCGTGGGCGCGGGGGTCGGCGCAGGTCGGCAGGCGAGGCACGACAGCAACAGGCCGGCGACGAGCGGGCGCACGATCGTTAGCGTATCGCGAACCGCTCGTGCGAGCATGCGCGAGTGAGTCGCTCCGCCGAGGACAGCCCGCGCGCGATGGCGCTGGCGATCCTGATCGTCCTCACCGCGATCAACTTCCTCAATTACATCGACCGGCAGATGCTCGCCGCCGTGCTCGAGAGCGTGAGCTTCGAGTTCGGCCTGACCGACGCCTCGTCCGGCCTGCTCGCGACCATGTTCATCGTGGTCTACATGCTCGCGTCGCCGTTCACTGCGTGGTTCGGCGATCGAGGGCAGCGCAAGTACTTGGTCGCAGGCGGGGTCGCGCTGTGGAGCCTCGCGACCGTCGGCTGCGGCTACGCGCGCGACTACGAGGGGCTGCTGCTGATGCGCGCGCTGGTCGGCGTCGGCGAGGCCGGCTACGCGACCGTGGCTCCGAGCATGATCGCCGATCTGTTCGTGCCCGAGAAGCGCGGGCGCATGCTCGCGTACTTCTATCTGGCGATCCCGGTCGGCTCGGCGCTCGGCTACGTGCTCGGCGGATGGATCGCGGAGCACTGGGCGCTGCTGGTCGGGCCCGGCGCGCTGGCATGGCTCGGGCTGGCCGACGCGGCCGATCCCGGCTGGCGGCTCGCGTTCTTCATCGCTGGCGTGCCCGGCTTGATCTGTGCGATCGCGGCGATGTTGATCCCCGAGCCCGCGCGCGGCGGTCGGGATCTCGGCGCGAGCAAGGGCGAGGCGGGTCTGCACAATCCGCTGGTCGCCTTGAAGCGGCTGTTTCAGAGCCCGGCGTTTCGCTCGACCACCGGCGGCATGGTGCTGATGACCTTCACGCTCGGCGGGCTCGCTTGGTGGATGCCGACCTTCCTGCAGCGCGCCCACGGGATGGAGGAGGGCTCGGCCGGTGTGGTGTTCGGCGGCATCACGGTGGTCGCGGGGCTGATCGCGACGCTGGCCGGCGGGTACTTTGGCGATCGTGCGTTCGCCAGCGCGCAAGGTGGATATCTGCGGGTGAGCGGGTGGGGCTTGATCATCGGCGCGCCGGTGACCCTGGTGATGGCGCTGCTCGGCGTGACCACGCCGGTCTTGCTGCTGGCGTTCGTGGCCGAGTTCTTCTTGTTCCTCAACACCGGGCCGCTCAACGCCGCGCTGATCGGCTGCGTGCCGGCGAACCTGCGGGCGATGTCGATCGCCGTCAACGTGCTGTTCATCCACGCGCTGGGCGACGCGATCTCGCCGTACCTGATGGGCTGGATCTCCGATCTGTTCGGTCCGGGACTGGCGGGCACGATGCTGGGCGCGACGCCGGAGGCCGCGGGCCTGCGGCTGGCGATCGCGCTGACTTCGGTGCCGCTGGTGTGCGGCGGGCTGTGGTTGCTGCGCGGGGCGGCGGCGCTCGATCGTCACCCCGAAGGGTTGGCTGCGCGGGAGCTCAGTCGCGACGGCGACGAAGCGCGCCGAGCATGAGTAGCACGAGCGGCAGGGCGGTCAGCGATCGCGGCTTGCCGATCGTGCAGCCGCCGGAGTCGTCCTCGGCGATCGGTGGCTCGCCACTGCCGGTCTCACCGTCGCCATCGCCATCGCCATCGCCCGCAGGATCGCCGTCGCCATCACCGTCGCCATCACCCGTCGGATCGCCATCGCCGTCCCCATCCCCGTCACCAGGATCGCCATCGCCGTCCCCATCCCCGCCGTCGGCGACCAGCCGCACGTCGATGCAGTGATAGTACATGTCGTTGCCGTCCCCGAACGGCGGCTTGTCGGTCATCACCTGCAAGATCTGGATCGTGCACGCCTCGCACTCGACGTCGGGCAAGGTCAGCTCGACCTCGTAGTCGTGCACGTCGCTCTCGTCGGCGATCCCGTCGAGCATCACGGTCGCGTTGTTGAACAGATCATCCGCGCTGGCCGGATCGGCGAAGCCATCGTCACCGGCGTCATCGAACGCGACGCGATAGTGCCCGGGGTGATCGATGAACTCGTGCCAGCTCAGCGTGATGGTCTGGCCAGGCGCGTAGGTGTAGACGGTGTCGCCCGGCCCCGCGCCGCCGAGCAAGCCGCACGGCGGCGCCTTCTGTACGCCCACGCCGTAGCGAGTGGTGTGCGAGGTGATCTCGATGTGCGCCATGGCTTCGCACGGGAGCAGCACGGCGAGCGCGGTGAACAGAAGCAGGTTACGCATGCGCATGAGGTTATTTCTCGATCGTCCAGGCGTCGTACTTGGCGGCGGGCTCGGGCCCGGCGAACACTTGTATCGCACGCATCGGTGCGGGTCCGTTCTGAAAGCTGACCTCGGCCTCGGCGGGCATGTAGATGGTTGTCCCTGCCGTGATCTCGAACGAGCGCCCGTCGATCGTCATGGTCCCGCCGCCTTCGAGCACGTGGATGAACTCCTCGGTCGGATCGCGGTGGTTGGGCACGGAGGCGTCGGCGTCCATCTGCAGCATGCCGAGGTAGGCATTGCGGCCTCGCGCGAGGTGGGCGATCGAGGCCTTGCCGTGTGGGGCCGTCGCGCGTGGAGCCTCGGCGAGCGGAACCACGGTCGCGTCGCTGCTCGGTGGCTTGGGCGGGAGCTCGTCGACGTCGCGCGAGGCCGAGCTCTGCACCACCGCCGTGGTGCAGGCTCCAAGCACGAACATTGCGATCATCATCGAAGGCGAGGTGGAGCGCCGCATGAGCCTCACCTTATCGCAAGCGCTTCATCTGCTGAAATTCACGTATCGAGCAACGCTGCTCATAAAGCACCTGTACTCACCCTTTGGATCCCGCCCGCTTCATCATTCATCATCCGCGGGTAGGGATCCCGCCCGTGTACGACCACGCTCGCCAAATTCTCCCGCGCCTGACTTTACTTTCGATCCTCGCTTTGCCGACGCTGGCGTTCGCGAGCCCGCCGACCGAGGTTCAACAAGCCGGAGTCGAGCCGGCGATCTGGAACGGCGACGAGACCCAGCCGTGCGCATGGCCGACGGTCGTGCGCGTGACCGGAGGCAGCTCGCTGTGCACCGGCTCGCTGATCCATCCGAAGGTCGTCATGTACGCGGCCCATTGCGGCGCGCAGGACAAGGTCGTTCGCTTCGGCGACACCGAGAACACCGGCAAGACCATGCAGGTCGAGTACTGCAAGACCAACCCGTCGTACAGCGGCGGGCAGGGCAGCGACTGGGCCTACTGCGTGCTGCAGCAGGAGGTCACCGAGATCCCGTTCACGCCGGTCGGCTACGGCTGCGAGGTCGATCAATATTACGGCAACGGGGCCAGCGTCGCGGTCGTCGGCTTCGGCAACGACACCGGTGAGACCGGGGCCGGCACCAAGCGCTGGGGCTTCACCACGATCAGCAACGCGAGCGGCAGCCGCTTCGACGTCGGCGGCAACCAGAGCACCACGATCTGCTCGGGCGACTCGGGCGGGCCCGCGTTCATCCGCTACGCCGATCAGAGCTGGCACGTCTACGGCATCGCCTCGACCAAGAACGACGACACCTGCAGCTCGGCCAAGGGCACGCACTCGCTGGCCGTCAACGCGGTCGAGTGGATCGAGCAGGACTCCGGCATCGACGTCACGGTCTGTCACGACATCAACGGCAACTGGGATCCCGGCCCGCTGTGCGGCAACTTCTTCAACGGGCAGCCGGCGCTCTCGTACGGGTCTTGGTACACGTGGTGCGAGGACGCGACCGCGCTCGAGTGGAGCAGCACCTGCGGCCCCGACTTCTACACCGAGGCCTACGAGAGCAACCCGCCGCAGCTCGAGATCGTCAATCCGACCGACGGCCAGACCTTCGGCGAGGACTCGCTGATGCTCGACGTCACCGTGGTCGCACAGGACGACGGCGGGCTGCCGGTCGACGTGCAGATCGAGGTCTCGGGCATGCTGCAGAACTTGGTCGTCAGCGAGAGCCCGGCCGTGTTCGGTGCGACCTTTCCGGCTGGCGAGTACACGATCGTCGCGCACGGCACCGACTTTTGGGGCAACGCCGCGCAGTCGCAGCCGGTCACCTTCACGGTGGGTGACAGCAGCGGTGACGGCGATGGCGACGAGAGCGGTGACGGTGACTCCGGCGACGGTGACTCCGGCGAGGAGGACGAGGGCGACGACACCGACGAGCCACCGACCAGCGAGGGCGAGACCGGTGGCTTCGCTCCGGCAGCCGACGCCGACGATGGCGGCTGCACGATCGCGCCCACGCGTGGCGGCGGCGCGTGGCTGGGCCTCGGGTTGCTCGGGCTCGTCTGGCTTCGCCGGCGGCGCTGATCAGAGCCTGATCAGGGCTGCTCGGTCGGCGGTCGCAGCATCTTCAGCATCTCGCCGAGCATCGCCTTGGGATCCTCGGGCCGACGCTGGAGCAGCTGCGTGGCGCCGTCGGGCCCGAGCGCGACGCAGAACAGCGCGTCGAAGCGCGCAGGGTCGAGCGAGTAGCGGGCGTCGCAGTAGATCTCGTCGGTCGAACCCTCCGGCTGCAGCTCGGGCGCGGCGTAGATCCAGTCGCTGGCAAACCACGCGAACCGAGCGAGGTCGCGCTCGCGCTCACCGTCGGGCTCGCTCGGGGCTTCGACCACGCGCCGCGTACCGCTGCCGTGATGCTCGATCTTCGCCCACCACGGGATCGTCAACGCGTCGATCCACAGCCGACCGTCATCGGCTTCGTAGAGCGAGCGCCACAGCAGGTTGGTCAGCAACAGCGGCTGCGCGGTGCCGCGGACGATCGTGTGGTTGCGCAGCTCGGCGATGTTCTTCTGGGCCGCGAGCGCGCGCGCGTGCTGAAACCCGCACAGCCCGAGGTACAGCGACGACGCCAGCAAGCCCGCCCACGCCGGCCACGCCTTCAACCGCTTGGCGGCCATCACCACCGCGATCGCCAGGATCACCGTGTAGACCGGATCGATCACGCTGATCCAATTCCACGCCACGCGCTCGCGCGAGAACGGCCAGAACAGCATGGTCCCGTACGAGGTGAACGCGTCGAGCAGCCCGTGGGTCGCCCAGCCCAAAGTGGTGGCCGCGATGATCAGCAGCTGGTGCTCGCGCGGCTGCTCGCGGGCCTTCCATAAAAAAGGTGCGGCCACCAGCAGCCCGCCGACGGGGATGAACGCCAAGCTGTGGGTGAAGTGGCGGTGCAGCTCGAGGGCCAGCAGCGGATCGCTCGCGCTGCGGATCAGCACGTCGAGATCGGGGGCCATCCCGCCGAGCGCCCCCAGCCACCAAGTCTTGCGGCCAAGTCGTTCGCCGACCACCGCCTGCGCGGCGGCGGCTCCGAGCACGCCCTGAGTTAGCGGATCCACGGCCGAAGCTTGGCTGCCTTGCCGCATACGGTCCAGCCCCCCGCAACCCGCGCGTGGCGGTTCTGCAATGCTGCGCCTTGCTGATAGCATCCGCGCCCCGATGCCGACTCCGCCACGACTGGCCGTCGATCCGGCCGCACGCCTGAGCCCCAGCGATGGGCCGCGTTGGGATCTCGGCTTCGACCTCGCCAGCGCGGTGATCGGCGCGATCGTGCTGCTGCTGATCGCCATCACCTTCAAGGACTACGGCATCACCTGGGACGAGACTTGGCACCTCACCTACGGTCGCCATGTCATCCACTGGTACGCGTCGTTCTTCGCGGACCAAAACGCGCTCACCTACCGCGCCGACTACCTCTACGGCGGCAGCTTCGACGCGCTCGGCTATCTCGCTCGACAGATCTCACCGTTCAACGCCTACGAGACCATCCACCTGTTCGGCGCGATGATCGGCTGCCTCGGGCTGCTCGGCGCGTGGAAGCTCGGGCGCCTGCTCGGCGGGGCCGCGGGTGGGTTTGCGACCTTGCTGCTGCTGGTGCTGACCCCGGTCTGGTACGGGCACATGTTCAACAACCCGAAGGACATGCCCTTCGCGGTCGGCTACGTGTGGGCGCTCTACTACGAGATCCGGATCTTGATCTGCATGCCCGCGGTGCCGCGGCGCGAGTGGGTCAAGGCCTCGGTGGCCCTCGGCGCGGCGATGAGCGTGCGCATCGCTGGGCTGCTCACGCTCTGTTATCTGTTCATGCTCGTCGGCCTGTGGATCGCGTGGCAGGCCCGTCAGGCCCGCGACGCCCGGCTGATCCCGCGCTACCTGCTGCGCTTCTCGCCTTCGCTGATCGGCACCGCGATCGGAGCCTGGGCGCTGATGCTGGTGTTCTGGCCGTGGGCTCAGCTCGCGCCGCTGCGGCGGCCGCTGATCACCCTCTCGCGCATGTCCTCGTTCAACCTGCACGAGCGCGCCATGCCGTTCGGCAGCCGACGCATCTCCACGCTCTCGCCCCCCGGCGACTACCTGCTGCGCTACTTCGCGTTCAAGCTGCCCGAGCTGATCCTGATCCTGGTGGTCGCGGCGCTCGGCGTGTTCGTGGTCCGGGCGATCCGCCTGCGCAAGCGCAGCAAGGCCGAGCGGGCCGGGCAGGTGATCGAGAAGCTCGGTCCGCTCGCCGCCGACGAGCGGCGCCGCGTGGCGATCGCAGGCTTCTTGGTGTTTGCGATCCTGTTCCCGCCGCTCTACGCGATCATCAAGCGCTCGCCGCTCTACGACGGGCTGCGGCACTTCCTGTTCCTGGTGCCGATCTTCGCGGTCGTGGCCGGCGTGACCCTGGCCAAGCTGGTGCGGCTGGTCGCCGCCCGCTCGCGCGCGGCCGCGGGTGGGCTGGTCGGGTTGGTCGCCGCGTACTGCGTGCGGATGATCGTGATGATGGTGCACCTGCACCCGCACCAGTACCTCGGCTTCAACGGGTTCATCGGCGGGCTGCCCGGCGCGTACCTGCGCTACGACACCGACTACTACGGCAACACCTACAAAGAGGCGTTCGAGACCTTGCGCGAGCACCTGTGGCGGACCGAGCGGGAGCGCTACCTGGCTGGCCCTTATGTGGTCTCGGCCTGCATGCCGGACTTCATCGCCCGCGAGTACCTCGGCACCAACTTCGAGCTGGCCGAGAAGGGCACGGCGCCGGCCGAGTTCTGGCTCGGCTACACGCGCAACAACTGTTATCTCAAGCACTCGGAGGCGCCGGAGCTGACCCGGGTCGAGCGCGAGGGCACGCTGTTGAATCTGATCCGAGATCTGCGAAGCGAGGAGCAGCGCGGCCGCGTGTCGGTCACCCGTCCACAGCAGGAGCACTCGAGCGCTCGGCGACCGCGGCCCGAGGCCACGTCGACCGCCAAGCAACGGCCGAGGCCCAAGCCACGCAAGCCCGAGCCCGAAGTCGAAGCCGAAGTCGAGGAGGACGAAGCACCGTGACCGAACTAGAGGCTCGACCCGGGTGGACGCAGCTCCGCGAGGCGGCCGACGAGCTGCACGCGGCCGAGATCCTCGTCGGTGATCCGCTCGCGACTCCGACCACCGCGGCCCCGCACTTGCGCGCGTTCTGGCGGGCGATCGCGGCGGCCGGCAGCGCGGCGGGGATCGGCAAGCGCGACGCGGCCGAGGCCAGCGCGTGGCTCGAGGGCGAGATCGTCGGACTCGACGGCAAGGCTCGGCAAGCGCTGGTTCAGCACGTGCGATCGCTGGCTGCCGAGCAAGCGCCGAGCAAGCGCGAGCTTCGTGCTCATGTCACGGCGGCTCGCTCGCTGCTCGCCCAGCTCGAGCCGGAGATCGGCGGCGTGCCGCTCCACCGACGCAAGCAACGAGTCCTGTGGACGACGGTCGGCGCCGCGGTGGTCCTGCTCCCGATCACGCTCTACGCCGTGCTCAACACCGAGGTGCCCGGCACCGGCCCCTGGCGCGCGGCCTACTTCGCCGACAAGGCGCTCGAGAGCAGCCCGGTGATCATTCGCGAGGACAGCATCGAGCACAACTGGAAGGACACCGCGCCGCTCGAGAAGATCGCCCCCGACAAATTCTCGATCCGCTGGGACACCTGCCTGCGCATCGACCAGGCCGGGCCGGTCGTGTTTCAGGTGCACGCCAACGACGGCGCGCGCGTGTTCGTCGACGGCGAGCTGCTGATCGACGCGTGGGACAAGAACCCCGACACGCGGCGGCGTGGCTTCGGCACCGGCGAGCTCGAGCTCGAGCCCGGCATCCATCACCTGCGCGTCGAGTATTTCGAGAGCCTCGGCGACGCGAGCGTCAAGTTCAGCGCCTCGCTCGACGGCAGCTTGCCGGGCCCGCTCGAGCGCGATCGCCTGCTCTACCCGGGCGACGACTTCGACGAGCAGGACCCCTGCGCGGCGGTGCGCTGATGGGCCTGTCGAGCGATCGTCGTCGGCACCTGATCGCGCTCGCCTTGCTCGCGCTGTGTGCCGTGCTGCTGTGGACCAGCGAGCGCGGGCGCTCGCTGACCGCCGACGAGCCGCTGCACCTGATCCGCGGCCACGCGTTTTGGTGGAACGACACCGCGCGGCTGAGCTACGCCCACCCGCCGCTCGCCAACGCGATCACCAGCTTGCCCTACGCGGCCCTCGGCGACGCACCGTGGGGCCCGGACACGACCCCGAGCGGTGAGCCGCTGCCGCCCGGATTGGGCGAGGGTGACGAGCACGAGCTCACCCGCGCCGAGGCGCTGCCGACTCTCACGGGCTGGAAGGTCGTCAACCCGCTGACGATCTCCAGCGACTACTTCCGCCACGACTTTCTCCGCGCCAAGGCCGAGCTGACCGGCGCGCGGCGAATGATGATGCTGTGGACGCTCGCGCTCGCGCTGTTCCTCTACGTGTGGATGGAGCGGCGCTACGGCTGGACCGCGGCCATCGTCGCGCTCGCGTTGTTCAGCGTGCACCCGACGCTGCTCGCTCACGGGCGCCTGGCGACCACCGACATGCCGCTGGCTGCGACCGCGCTCTTCAGTCTCGCGGCCGTGATCGCCTGGATCGAGCGGCCGAGCTGGACGCGGGTGGGCCTGTTCGCGCTCGCGACCACGGCGATGGTGCTGAGCAAGCACAGCGGCGTGGTGTTCACGGTCGTGATGAGCTTCATCGTGCTCGGCGCCGCGGCGCTCGGCCATGGTGGCTTTGCGGAGCGCGGGCAGCTGGACCACACCCGCGCACGGCTGCGTCGCACGGCGATCGTCGCCGGGCAGCTGGCCCTGGTCGCGCTCGTGATGATCACCGCGATCGCGGCCATCTACCGGTTCGATCGCGTGGGCCTGAGCGTCGCGCAGATCCTCGCCGAGCCCGAGCCGCACAACTGGATCAGCACTCGCCATGATCACCAGCTGCTCGAGCACAGCGTGATCGGCAAGCTCCCGCCCGGACTGCGCCTGCCGTTCCCCTACACCTGGCTGGTCGGGCTCGCGACCGTGTCCGAGCAGAACGCGGGCGGGCACGGCAACTACTTCTTCGGGCTGCGCTCGCGGGCCGGGCACCCGCTCTACTTCCCGGTCATGCTGTTCGCGAAGACGCCGACCGGCCTGCTGATCCTGCTCGGAGCGGCGGCCGGCTTCGCGTTCTCGCGGCTGCGACGACGGGAGTGGCCGAGTCTGACCACCACGGTGCTGGCGATCTTCGCCGCGGTCTCGCTGGCCAGCGCGTGCGCGTCGAACATCAACATCGGTGTGCGGCACGTGCTGCCACTGATGCTGATCATGATCGTGTTCGCAGCGCGAGCGGCCCAGCTGCTGCTCGACGGCGCGCTCGTGCGAATCGGCGCACGCGGAGGCCAGGCGGTCGTGCTCGCGTGTCTGCTCGGCTGCGGCGCTGGAGCGGCGTGGACGTTTCCGGCCTGGCTGGGCGACTTCAACCTCCTGGTCGGCGGCCCCACGGGTGGGCACCGCATCAGCGTGATCGGCGAGGACTGGGGGCAGGACGTCGGCGACCTGGGTCAGCTGGCCCTCGACCAGGGTTGGGAGCGCGTCGTCTATTACACGAAGTTCCCGCTGCGTCGCGAAGAGCTCGAGTCACTCGGGCTCGAGGTCGAGAAGATCGGCTGCGACGATCCCTATTACGGAGACGATCCAATCGCCGTTCACATCAGCGATTGGGTGCGCCGCGGCTCGTGCTTCGCATGGCTGCGCGACCGAGCGCCGAGCCACGTCGTCAACCACCACATCCTCGTGTTCACGGATTGAGCTGTTGGATTGCTCGCTCGCGCGCGCGAAGACCAGGTAAAACTGGTTCATGCGTGCTCGACTTGTCTTGCTGATCGGCTTCGCGATGGTGGCCGCCAACGGCTGCACGCGCGACAACCCTGCGTTCGACAACGGCGGCTCCGAGACCGGCGGAGGCGGCTCGGACACGTTGGACTCGGAGCCCGACATCCCGTCCGACAGCGGCGAGGAGAGCACGACCTCGTGCGAGCTGGCCGGCGGCATGGACATGGAGATCAAGGTCCCGCAGCCGTGCGGCGAGACCGACGACGTGCTCGGCCTCTACGAGCACTGGTTTCACGTGGCCGAGGCGGGCGGGAGCACCTGGTCGGTGCAGTTCTGCACCGAGGCCTGCGCCGAGTGTGAGCCGGTCCCGGGCGAGCTGATCTTGAACCCGCTGCCGGTCACCGAGCTCGCGCCGCCCGGCACCTGCCTGCTGATGAAGGGGCGGCGGCTCGGCAGCGGCGACGACTGCAACTATCACGCGGTCACGATCCAAGACATGACCAACAACGGCGCGATGCTGGTGCTCGCGCGTCGCACCGACCAGCTCGACTTGCCGCCGATCGACTCGAGCACGGGTCTGTTCGGTTGGGCGCCGAGCTTGGCGGTCGACGAGACTTGCGACTGCGCCGCGACGCCCGACGCGTGCTGCAACAGCCAGGCGCCGACGCTCTACGAGTACGTGATCGACGGGACCAACGTGCCGGTCGGCAGCGCCGAGCCGGTCGCGATCGGCGGGCGCAACTACGACTTCTGGGCCTTCGACGCCTTCCAGCCGGGGGACTGCGGCGCGCCGACCAACGTGTCGTGGGCGCTAACGGCTGCCATTTAGCCCCCCCGCGGCCGGCTCAGTGTGAGCCGCGGGCGGCCGCTTCGCGGCCGTTCGCTCGCTTTGCGAGCGAAGCGGATCGGTTCGTGGGATTTGACCGCGCGTGGTGCCCCCCGACGGGGGGCTTGGGGTCGGCTCCGCTGGAGAACTACGCTGGGGGTCAATTGAAAGAGCGGCCGCCTTTGTAGGGGGGCCGCTCTCGTGGCGACTATGCCGGATGACCGAGTAATCAGCCGAGCGGGTTGCCGTCGAAGTCGCCGAGCTCCAGCGGCTTCGAGTTCTTCTTGATCACGGGCTTGCTCTCTTCCTTCGGCTTCTCCTCGGACTTCTTCTTCTCGTCCGACTTCTTCTTGCTGCTCGGCTTCTTCTCGGACTTCTTGCTCTCGTCCGACTTGGGCTCGGGAGCGGGCTCGACGACCACTTCGGGCTTTGGCTCGGGCTCGGGCTCGGCGACCGGCTCCGCCGGATCCTCGCTCGGGTCGACGACCTCGCTCGCGCGCTGCTCGATCTGCTCGACGGGGGCCATCTGCGCGACGGCCTGCTCCTCGTCGAAGAGCGTGAAGCCGAGGAACGCGACCATCGCAGTGGCGGCGACCGGGACCGACCACTCGAGCCATCGGCGGCTGGGTCGCGGCGCCTCGCTTGCGGCCTCGATCGCGGCGAGTCGGAGGCGCTTGGCCTCGAGCTCGGCGCGGATCAGCGAGAGCCGCTCGTCGTGGGCGCTCTCGGCTTCGGCGATCAGTCGCGCGGCGAGCTGCTCGCGGAACCGCTCGCGCTGCAGACGTTCGCGTCGCACTCGGGCGGTCGCTCGCGGTCGTTCGGCGACCAGCCGCTCGCGGAGTGTCGCCAGCGAGCGCGCCTGGCCGGCGAGCTTCTCGCGAGCCGCTTGCTTGGCGTTTGCAAACTCGGCTCGCTCCCGCTCCAGCCGACCAAGCTCGGCGAACGCGACCGTGACCGAACACTCGGGGCTCTGGGGCTTCGTCTTCATCGCTCGTATCGACGGATGGGCCGACGCTTCGGTTCAACCACTGTGCTGATTTGATCGGTGCTCGATTCGATTCGGTTCATTGAGTTTCGCGCCTGTAAATCGCTCGTGAACGGGCGGATCGATCCCCTTGGATCGGCCCTTCGCGGCGAGGGTTTCCCCGGCGGAACGCTCGCAGAGTGGCTGCAGCGGGCGCCGGGCGGCAACTGATCAATCCAGGTCCGCAGCGCATTCGGCTCGCGCCGCGCGATGCATTGCGAGAATACGATGAAATCGATGAATGCATATAGTTCGGATTGGCTACGCGTGGCGCTCCGGCGCGGTTTCGTCGGCCGCCGAGATTCGCTAAAACTCGGACGTGCTCGACCCGCTCGCGATGTCCGCGCTCGAACTCGCCGCCGCCATTCGCCGCCGGGAGCTGAGCTCGCGCGAGATCGTCGGCGCGCACGTCGAGCTGGCGCGGACGATCAACCCGACCGTCAACGCGATCGTGGTCGAGCGCTACGACGAAGCGCTGCGCGAGGCCGAAGCGGCCGATCGTCGGCTGGCCGCGACCGCGAGCGACGAGCCGCTGCCGCCGCTGTTCGGGGTCCCGTGCACGATCAAGGAGTCGTTCGCGGTCACCGGCCTGCCCAACACCTCGGGGTTGGTGCGCCGCCGCGACGTGATCGCGCGCGAGGACGCGACCACCGTCGCGCGCCTGCGGGAAGCCGGCGCCATCTGCATCGGGCTCACCAACGTGTCCGAGCTGTGCATGTGGATGGAGAGCAACAACCGCGTCTACGGCCGCTCGAACAACCCCTACGATCCGCGCTGCATCGTCGGCGGCAGCTCGGGCGGCGAGGGGGCGATCGTCGGCGCCGGGGCCTCGCCGTTCGGGCTCGGGGCCGACATCGGCGGCTCGATCCGCATGCCCGCGTTCTTCTGCGGCGTGTTCGGGCACAAGTCGACCGGCGGTCTGGTGCCGGGCACGGGCATGCACCCGATCTCCGAGAACGCGGCGCTTCGCTACCTCGCAACCGGACCGATCGCGCGACGAGCCACCGATCTGATGCCGCTGCTGCGCCTGCTGGCCGGCCCGGATGGGCGTGATCACGGCGTGCGCGAGCTGGAGCTCGGCGATCCCGAGGCCGTCGAGCTCGGGCGCCTCGACGTCTGGGTGGTCGAGGACGACGGCAAGCGCACGGTCGACATCGAGATGCTCGACGCGCTCGACCGCGCCGCGCAGACGCTGGCGCGACGCGGCGCTCGGGTGCGGCGGCGCAAGATCCCCGAGTTTGGTCGGGCCTTCGAGTACTGGTCGGCGGCGATGGCCGACGCGGCCGAGACCTCGTTTCGCACGCTGCTCGGCGACGGCGAGCCGATCCGCGTGCGTCGCGAGCTGCTGCGCTGGGCGCTGCGGCGATCGGATCACACTCTGCCCGCGCTGGTGCTCGCGGCCGTCGAGGATCTGTGGCCGATCGTGCCGAGCGAGCAGAAGCGCAAGGCGATCGTGGCCGAGGCCGTCGCGCTGCAAAAGCAGATGAACGAGCTGCTCGGCCAGAGCGGCCTGCTGCTCTATCCCTCGCACTCGCGCCCGGCTCCGCGTCACTACGGTCCGCTGCTGCGTCCGTTCGGCTGGACCTTCACCGCGATCTTCAACGTGCTCGAGCTGCCGGCCACGCAGGTGCCGATGGGCTTGAGCCGCGCCGGGCTGCCGCTCGGCGTGCAGGTCGTGGGCGCGAACGGCAACGATCACCTGACCATCGCCGCGGCGCTCGAGCTCGAGCGCGAGCACGGCGGCTGGGTTCGTCCGCCGCGGGACCACGCGGCCGCAGCCGCGCAGGTGTCCGCATGAGCGAGCGCAAAGCAAAAAAGCCCTGGTCGCCCACGTTCGCGCTCGGCCTCACGGCGGTGGTGCTGATCGCCGTGCCGTGGACCTTCAAGCTAGCGACTGCGCCCAAGCTCGGTGAGCCATGCGGCAACGGCTTCGATTGTGCGGCGCTCGACGGTCGCTGCATCGAGGGCGCGAACGGCCGCTTCTGCACGATCACCTGCGAGGCCGACTCGGACTGTCCAAGCTCCGGGTACTGCGGGATCCCGCCGCACGACGAGTGGCAGCAGTGGTTCTCGACCAGCGTGATGAGCGAGCGCTTCTGCGTGCCGGGGCCGCGGCCGGACCAGGCGATCGTGGTGCCCGCAGCGATCCCCGGCGCGGAGGCGGGCGCACAATTTCGGCCGCCCGAGCAGCAAGGTGGGCTCGGCGGCAAGCAGCGCTGAGGGTGGGCTCAGGAGCTCGACTCGAGATCGGCGATCGCTGCGTTGATCAGCGCGCTCGCGCTGCGCAGCTTGGCCAGCGCAGCGTCGACGGCCGATGACGACGAGCCGCTGCGCGAAGGCGTCTTGTTGGCGAAGGGGTTGGCCCCGACCGTGCCGTCGGGGAGCATCCAGCGGTCGTAGCCAGGATCGCCGAGCAGGCGCAGCAGGTCCTCGGTCCCCCAGTAGGCGTTGACATCGGTCGAGCACCCGTTGGCTCCGCCGGGGAAGGGGTGTCCGGTCAACTGTTGAAAGATGTCACCCGAGCCGCCGCCGCTCCATTGCCACAATGCCCAGCGCGTCCACGGGGTCACTTTCGGATCTGCACAATTGCTGTAATGCGCGACCCAGAGCGGCAGCGAGGTCAGCCAGGGATCGTTGTCGAAGTCGGCCGACCAGGTGTTGGGCCCCGAATAGATGATCACGCCCCGGCGCAGGCGCTCCTGCGTGGTGGCGATCCACGAGTCGACCCACTCGCGCTGCTGCGCTGCACTGAGTGAAGGCCTTTGCTCGTAATCGAGCACAGGAGGTAGCGTCTTGCCGTCGAACATCGGCTGACCCGAGTGGACCTTGGCCTCCGCTTCGATCAAGAGATCACAAAAATAGTTAGCCTCCTGGGCTGCGTCCTGGGCGGGGGTCATGCCCGACGCGATCGATTCTGGGTATGCGAAGTGGTAGGCGCCGCGCAGGATCCCGCGCTCGGCCATCGCCGCCCAATTGCTCGTGAAGTGCGTGTCCGGGGTGTTGTAGCCGACCGAGGCCCGCGCGAACGCAAACTTGATGTTGCCCTGGCTGATCGCCGCGTCCCAGTCGTAGTCACCCTGGTTCGACGACACGTCGACGCCCTGACACGGGAACATCGACGACTTGGTGGTATTGCTCGAGTCGGCGCCGAGATAGGGATCCTGGGTTTCCATGGTTGGTCAGCATAAACGAATACGCGGATTATCGCGATCGAGAATATCAGTATCCGAACGGGAACAGGTGAATCACAATCAACGCTCGACAGCGCTACTTCGCCTGCTGCTCGATCTCCGCGAACAGCTCGAGATAGCGATCCCTCCGCGGCTTGGCGAGCCGTCCCGCCTCGACGGCCGCCTTGATCGCGCAGTCCGGCTCGGCGCGATGACGGCAATCGCCGAAGCGACACGACTGCGCGGCCAAGATCGGCGCGAACCCGGGGAAGTGTCGGGCGAGATCGGTGACCCCAATGTCGACGAGCCCAAAGTCGCGAAACCCCGGCGTGTCGATCAGCTCGCCGCCGCGCGGCAAGGCGTGGAGTGTGGCGGTCGTGGTCGTGTGCCGACCGAG
This sequence comes from Enhygromyxa sp., assembly GCA_035538075.1. Classification (GTDB taxonomy): domain Bacteria; phylum Myxococcota_A; class Polyangia; order Nannocystales; family Nannocystaceae; genus Plesiocystis. The sequence goes on along the minus strand of DATLLB010000915.1, from coordinate 338 downwards.
GCCGGAGAACGGGTTGATCTCGCCGACCGGCAGCTCGAGCTGCGGCAGCAGTGCATTGACCAGCGAGCTCTTGCCGACGCCCGAAGTCCCGACGAACGCCCCACGCTTGCCCGCCGCGAAGTGATCGAGCACCGCGCCCAACCCCGCACAGGTCGCCGCCGAGACGCACAGCATCGTTAGCGCGATCGCACCCGGCCCCTCGAGCCAGGTCGAGCGCAGCTCGTCGAGCAGCGCCGCGGTCTCGGGTAGGTCGGCCTTGTTGACGAGCAGCAGCGGCTCGAGCCCCGCGGCCTCGGCTGCGATCAGGGCTCGATCGAGGAAGCCGGTCGGCGTGAGCG
>DATLLB010000914.1:0-11400 GCA_035538075.1 Enhygromyxa sp. | reverse complement strand
TCGTGGTCATGAAGGACGACGCCTGGGTGGATCTGACGGTCGTGCGTCGGCGGCTGCTGAACGCTAATTGAGCGCGACGCAGCGAGTCACGGCGTGACACGGCCCCCGCGCAGGAGTGCCCGTGTTACGGTCGTCGCGTTCTCTTCGAGGAAATTGTCATGGCCATATCGCACCGTCATCCGCTCACGCTCACGCTTCTGCCGCTGCTCTGGCTCGCCGCCTGTGCGCCCGAGGGTAGCGGCGACACCTCGACCGGCGGCTTCGACAGCAACGCCGATCCCGGCACTGAAGAAGACGAGAGCGATGATGTTCCGGGCGATGGCGATGGTGATCCCGGCGATGGCGATCCCGGCGACGGTGATCCCGGCGACGGCGATCCCGGTGACGGCGACGGTGATCCTTCCGACGGCGAGGAGGGTGACACCGAGGGTGTGAAGTTCGACCTCTCGCCGATCGGCGACCTCGGCGAGGGCCAAGGCGGTCCCGGTGGGCCGGGCTCTTGCCGTGCGTCGGAGACCTACGGTGCAGCCGGCAACTTCCCGCAGTTCGAAGACCCCGCCTACGCGCCCTTCCTCGACAAGACCATAGCGATCGTCACGCACCACAACTGGGACGGCCCGCCCATCAACTACTCGCTCACGATCGTCGACATCTCCGGCGATCCGCCGCCGCCCAACATGAACTACCTCGCGCCGCTCTATCGCCGACCGGAGTGGACGCTCACCAACCTCGGCAAGATCTTCGGGCTCACCCTGGACTCCTACGGCAATCTTTACGTCGCCGCCTCGACCGTCCACGGCGCCAACTCGAGTCCGGGCCTGATCAAGAAGATTGACGGCGTCACCGGGGAGATCACCACCTTCGCCACGCTGCCCAACAACGGGCCGGCGCTGGGCAACCTCAACTACGACTGCGTGAGCGAGACCATCTACGTCTCCAACCACGAAGATGGCCGCATCTACCAGCTCGACATGGACGGCCAGGTCGTCAGCACCTACCACCACGCGACCGGCGATGTGACGATCGGAACCGCGAACGATCCGGGTGAGCCCAACGGCGTGTTCGCTCCGCTCGGCCAGCGGCCCTGGGCAGTTCAGTCGCACGCCGGTCGGCTCTACTACAGCGTGTGGGTCGAGAACGGAGGCGGGAACGCGATCGAGAACAACTCGGTCTGGTCGGTCGCCTACGTCGACGACGACGGCATCATCGACCCCGCGACGGCGGTCAAGGAGCTGGAGGTGCCCGGGGTCGGCGGTGGCACTGGCTCGCAGCCGGTCTCCGACATCAGCTTCGCCCACAACGGCTGGATGCTCGTCGCGCAGCGAACCATGGGCTCCGACAACTCGACCGGCGCGCACCAGTCGACCACGTTCGAGTACGACTATCAAAACGGCGACTGGATCTTCCAGGGCACCACGTACATCGTCGGCGAGCTGCTGCCCTACAGCGCCGCCGGCGGAGTCGATCACGACTTCGTCGAGAACGGCTACGTGTGGATGACCGGCGACGCGCTCGACTTCTACACGCCCAACGTCGTGTACGGCCTGCAAGGTACGCCCTACGGCGGCGGCGGCATCGAAGTCAGCACGCTCATCGATCTCGACCACGAGGTCACGCAGCAGGACAAGACCGTTTACGGCGACGTCGAGCTGCCGATCCCCGGCGACGTCAGCCCCGTGCCGCCGCCGGGGTAGGTGATCGAATGAAAATAGGGCGGGACCGTAGCGGTCCCGCCCTCAAAACCAGAAGCGGGTGCGGCTAACAGCCGCTCATGTCCGGAAACGAACACACGCCGTCGGTGCAGAAGTTCTCGACCACCCCAGTCTGGAAGAACGTGTCCATCTGCATGCGCGCCTCCTCGAGCCGGCGCAGCTTGCCGTGCGGATCGTCGCAGGCGTCCTGCGGCACGTTCTCGATCGGATCCATCGGCAGCCCAAAGTCGTACTCGACGTAGGTGCTGCCCTCGTTCGTCTCGCTGGCGGTGTCGAGGCCCCAGACGTCGCGGATGCCAGTGTCGAGGTGGGTCGCCCCGACCGCGCGCGCGCCGATGTGGGCGCCGAGCGTGGTGACCTGGTGATCGCCCAACGCTGCGCGCATCAGCACCGCATGCTCGGGCGTGTTCGGGAACGGGTCAGCGCTGATCTTGTGGCTGTACCCGTTCGGCTCGGTCTGGTCCCACAGACCCTGGATCAGCGCGAGGATGATCTGCAGGTCACGCGAGTCGCTGAAGCCCTGCTTGAGGATCGCGAAGTACATGTCGAAGTCGACGCTGCGGTTGAGCAGGACGTTGTAGGGCTGGCCGTACACGCACACGGTCCCGCGCTCGATGTCCTGCGTGATCGCCATGAAGGTCCCGCCGAAGATCCCGCCCTGGCTGATGCCGAGGTAGTAGGCGTTGCTGGGGTCGACGTAGGCGCCGAACATCGGATCGGCGGCGAAGCTGGTCTTCATCATGCGCGTGGCCAGCACGAAGTTGAGCAGGCCTTGGTGCAGGCGATCGGCGACGTCCTCGAAGCGGTGCATCTCGCCGCTGTTGAGCATCGTCGCAATGTTGATCGCGTCCTCGTCGGCCATGCCGACCCAGTCGACCGCGAACAGGATGTAGTTGTACTCGTTGATGAACGAGCGCATGTGGCCCGTGTACATCTCCTTGGCGTCGCCGAGCAGGCCGTGGCCGTACTGCAGCAGCGGCGCGGGCTCCATGATCGCGCTGTTGGGGATCAGCACGTAGAACGGGAACTCGGCGGTGCCCTGCGGCTCGGGCAGCCCGTCGTCGCCATAGACGATGTGACCGCCGGGGCCCTGCTGATCGAGGTACAGCGGGACCTCGATCATGCCCTCGATCTTGTAGGCGATGTCGGTGGTCTCGTACTGATCGTCGATGCTGGTGATCGTGAAGGTCGGGCCGGTGTCCGGCGCGTACATCTCCAGCGCCTCGTCGCGCATGTGCAGCAGGTCGCCGGTGTTGTTCTCCAGGCTCGCCGTCGTGAAGTCCCAGGCGATCTGCAGAGAGTCACGCTCGACCCCGGCGTCGGCCAGGCGCTGGAAGATGTCGGCGTAGAGGGGGCGGCGCTCCTCGATGCTGGGCTCGTCGCTCGGGGTCAGGTCGCGCAGGGCAGCGAAGCCCGGGCTGGCCGGGAGCACCTCGCCAGCCCCGTTCACGACATTGCGGATCGCGACGATGTAGCGGGTGTTGTCGTCGAGCCGCACGGCCGGCCGGACCATCAGCGCGTTCTCGTCGGCGCCGGGGAACGAGGCGTCGATCTCCGACCAGTGCGGGACGCGTTCGCCGGTCTCGGCGTTGATGAGCACGGTCGGCGAGTTGGCCTCGAGCGAGGCGTCGATGTCGGTCCAGCTCGGCAGCCCGGTCGCGGTCGCGCCCTCCATGTACGTCATGCCCGCGAGCCCTGGCGAGAACCCGTCGGCCTCGTTGAACACCGCCGCCTCGATCGGGTTGTTGCTCTTCGAGGGCAGCCGCTCGGTGGTCAGCGCCAGCCGACGACCGGTGACCGACTCGGCATCGGCGGTCGTGAACACGTTGTTGGGGTAGGGGAACAGGCAGTACTCGGGCACCAGCGGATCGCACTCGAGCGTGGGCCAGGCGACCTCGGGATCGGGCTCTTCAATCGGATCACCGTCGCCGTCACCATCGCCATCACCGTCGCCGTCGCCATCACCGTCGCCGTCACCGTCACCATCACCATCGCCATCACCAGTCTCGGTGCCAGCCTCGCCCTCCGCAGGCGCGTCGTCGTTGCAGCCGGCAGTCGCGGCGAGGGTCAATGCCAAAGCAGGGGTCACCAACAGGGTCAAGCGCTTCATCGTGGGCTCCAGGGTTACAGCGAGGATACACGAATGGATTGCCGGATGTGTCGGGTTGTAGACCGGTGACCGGCTGGGGAATATCGAGCGATGCGCCGAACACTCGTCCTCGCCGTCGTGCTCTCGCTCGCCTGCGCGACCTCGGGCGACAGCCTCGAGGGCGAACCTGCGACGCCCATCGAGGCGACGCCCGAAGCCAAACAAAAGGACGCTTGGGCTGCGCGGACGCTGACCGAGCTCGAGCAGCGCTTGCAAGCGGCCGCACGCGTCGAGATCGCGTTCGTGATCGAGTCGGATGGCGCGGTGGTCTCGCAGCTCGAAGGCAAGCTCGCGTGGACGCGCGACGGTGCGCTGTCCTTGACCGCGACCGGATCGTTCGCCGGCGCGCCGCAGCAGCTCGAGCTGCGTGGCGACGCGCAGACGCTCGAGACCATGCTCGCTGGCGAGTCGCACTGGAGCGGCGCACGACCGCCCGCGCTGATCGAGGCGCTGGTCATCGGCCTCACGCGCCAGGGCCTGCTGCACAATTTGGCCATGCTGTCCGGCGGCCTCCCGCCCGATCACGCCGACGGCGGCATGGCCGAGTGGGTCGAGGTCGTCGCGCCGCAGCTCGGGCCGCCGGAGGTGTTCGGCGCCGGCGAGGCACGCCCGCTGGAGTTTCAGATCACCGTCGAAGATCAGCTGGTCGGCCACGCCACGCTGTGGCTCGATGCTCGCGGGCTGCCGCTCGAGCGCCGCCAAGTCGTGGATTTCCCCGAAGGCCAGATGCGGGTGACCGAGCGCTACACGACCTTCGACGTGGTCGATTGATCCGAACCCGTGCGAGCATCCACGCGGATGCCGACGCCGCTGATCACCCGCCGCATCAACCAGCTCAACTGGCTCGAGTCCGTCGATCGCTCGCGCGGCAATCGACCGATGCTGCGCGCCGAGTTCGTGGCCGAGCTCGGTCGAGACGTGCGCTTGATCGACGTGCGCGCGTCCGAGGAGTTGATCGGCAACCTCGGTCACCTGCCGGGCTCGTACCCGGTCCCGCTCGCCGAGATCCACACGATCCCCGAGCTGCTCGGCCTCGACGCGCCGGTCGTGCTCGTGTGCGACGACGGCGAGCGGTCGAGCGCCGCGGCGCTGTACCTCGAGCGCGTCGGCATGAAGATGGTCGCCGCGCTGCTCGGCGGCGTTCGACAGTGGCGCGACCTCGGCTTCTCGATCAGCCGCAGGACCATCGTCTTCGATCGTCGCCTCGATCAGCAGCTCGCAACGCCGCCGGGGCAAGCGATCACGCCCGACTGTCGGCTCACGACCGAGCAGGTCGCGTGGCACGTCGGCCAGCCCGGCTCGGTGCGGTGGGTCAAGTTCGCCGCGCTGATGCTGCACGGCAAGACCGCGTGCATCGACGGTCGCGACGATCGCGGGGTGATCGGCACGCCGGGCGGCGACGCAGGCGAGTTCACGCTCGCGCTCGCGGCCGTCGAGCAGCTCAGCGGCGTCGCGCTCGACGAGGCACGCGTCGCCAAGCTGCTCGAGGCCTGGCTCGACACCTTCGGCCGCTTCTACATGCACACCGACGTCAACGCGCTCAACGCCATGATCAAGGCGTTTCGGGCCGACGCGCGGATCGTGCCGCACCTCGACGGCGTCTTTCATCCGCCCGAGTGGCGCGCGTTCATGCGTCGGCCGCCCGTGGCCGTGCGCGAGGCGTTGCTCGAGCACTTGGTCAACCCGCAGCACGTCGGCTGCGGTCACCTGCGATTGAGCATGCAGAGCTCGGCCGACTACGGGCTGCGCCGTGAGGCCGCGGACGCGTTCTTGCGTGCGTTCTTTCTGCAACGCTGGGGCGGCACCGACGAGGCCGAGTACGTGGTGCTCGGCGGCGACCATGGCGAGGGCGCGATCATGCTGGTCACCCTCGAGGAAGAGCTCTATCCGCACACCAAGATTCCGCTGATCTCGCCCGCGTTCGAGGGCTTGCAGATGTTCGTGCTGCACCCGCAGATCGCCGCGCAACTGCGGCGCTTTCGGGCGGGTTTCTTGGTCTCGGAGCTGGCCGAGCTCGAGCTGGACGTCGGTGCGCTCGGGGATTTGATCTGTGCGCTCGGCAAGCGTCAGCTCGACGCCACGGTCGCGCGGCTGGCTGCTGGGCTGCCGGTCTACGAGGTCCGCTTCGATCGCTCGCGGGCGTTCACGGTGACGCAGGTGGCTTGAGCGGCTTGATGCGCTGCTCGCCCGCGTAGACGCACATCCGCTGCTCGCGGACGAAGCACACCAGCGTGATCCCGGCCGCGCGCGCGAGCTCGACCGCGAGCGAAGTCGGAGCCGACACGGCGGCGATCAGCGGGATCCCGACCGCGACCGCCTTCTGCGTGATCTCGAACGACACCCGCCCCGAGACCATCAGCCCGCACTCGTCCAGCGCCACACCCTCGCGCGCAGCCCAGCCGATCAGCTTGTCGACGGCGTTGTGGCGCCCGACATCCTCGAACGCAGCGAGCAACTCCCCCTCCGCCGTGAATAGCCCCGCGCCGTGCAGGCCCCCGGTGTGCTCGAACACCTCCTGCGCCGCCCGCAACTGCTCGGGCCAGCGCGCGAGCGTGAGCGCATCGATCACAAACCCATCGACCGCGCGGCGAAGCTCGGGCAGCGCGAGCGCCTGCTCGATGCTGGCCTTGCCACACACGCCGCACGAGCTGCTCGCAAACAAGTTGCGACGCAGGGCAGCGAGATCGACGTCCGCGTCATCGCGCAGCCGCACCAGCATCACGTTGTCCTCGGCCTCCGGTCGATCGACGCTCGTGCAGTGCCGCAGCGCGACGATCTGCTCGGGGCTCGCGACGATCCGTTCGCTGAGCAAGAACCCGCGCACCAGCGCCTCGTCGTCGCCGGGCGTGCGCATGACCACGGCGATCGGCGTCTGGTTGATGCGGATCTCCAGCGGCTCCTCGCGCGCGACCAGATCGGCCTCGATCGGCCCGCGCGCGCCCGCTAGCCAAGCGACGCGCTCGACGGTCGTGAACCGATCGTCGTCGTCGTCCGGCCGGGCGCCCATCGCTGGAAGTGTAGACTACCCACACCGATGTCCCGCCCGGTGAAGGTGACGGTGCTCTGCTGCTTGCTGCTGACTCTGCTCGGCTGTGCCGCCCGCAACGCCGGACCGCCGCGCTACAAGCCGGTCGAGGAGCTGAAGCAGTGCTACCCCGGCGAGTGCGTCGAGGCCGAGCTGCGCTTTCGTCATTGGGCCAACGCCGAGCACTACCGCGGGCGCATGCCCTACCACTGCGATCCCGGCAGCGAGCTCGACGGCAAGCCCGATCCCAACATCACGCGGATGATCTTCGTCGTCCATGGGGTCGTGGGTGGCAAGCCCGAGAAGATCAAGCACATCGACATCGCGCCGGGGCTCTTTCAGCTGCGCAACGTCGTCGCGGCGCTCCGTCGCGCGCAGAAGCAGGATCAGAACCTCGACCCCGGCACGATCGCGATCATCGCGCCCACCTTCCAGCGCACCGACGAGTGGCAGCCCTACACCGACGAGGATGCGCGCGTGTGGAGCTGGGACCGCGCCTCGTATCCGCTCGGCACGCTCGCCGAGCACCGCGAGGCGATGTCGGGGATCGTCAAGGCCGAGGCGGTCTCGTCCTTCGACGTGATGGACGAGTTCCTGCGCGCCGCGGTGATCAAGTTTCCGAACCTCGAGACCATCGTGATCGTCGGTCACTCGGCCGGCGGTCAGTTCGTGCACCGCTATGTGTGGATGAACGTCGGTGTGCACGAGCAGCTCGAGGCTCGCGGCATCGAGATCCGCTACGTGCCCACCAACCCGGGCGGCTACGCGTTCCCGATCTACCAGCGCAAGACCCCGCCAGGTCGCGGCTCGGTTTCACCGGGGCTCGGACGCGGCGACACGCAGGACTGGCAGTGGATCACGCCGAAGGGCTGCAAGGAGTGGGACGACTGGGGCTTCGGTCTCGCGCACCTGAGCGAGGCCGAAGGTGATCGGCCGATCCGCGCGGCCAACTACGCGATCGATCACTACCTGCGCCCGCAAAACCGTTCGCTCGCGCGCAAGGCCATGCGCGAGATCGGCAGCCCCGAGTGGGGCCGCGCCGCTCGGCAGGCGCTGATCCTCATGTACGCCTCGCGCGAGGTCTGGCACGTCCAGGCCGCCACCGATCACGAGAACACCTTCCCCGAGAGCTGTCGTGCGGCCTTGCAGGGGCGCTCGCGTTACGAGCGATTTCTCGCCTTTCAGGAGGCGTGGACCAACCGCATCGGGATCGCGGCGCCCAACCTTCACTGGGTCGCCCTCGAGGACGCCAGGCACCCGCACTCGTCGGCGGTCGTCTACGCCTCGGATGCGGGCATTCACCTTCTCTTTCACTGATCCGCTTCGGACAAAACCCGTATCCTGATCGCCCCGCAGGAGCTGCCTCCCATGTCGTCCGATCGCGCCCGAGAACGAGACCTGATCCTCGCCCCCAACGAGTACGCCTTCATCGCCGACGAGACCAAGGGCAACATCAACGCCTATATCGGTCCGTACAAGACCAGCCTCGCCAACACCGATCAGCCGGTCATCTTCAACGCCGACAACAAGCGCTTCGAGAAGTGCTCGCTCGAGGCGGCCACGCGCAGCTTCGCGGTCGCGCCGGTTGGTTGGTACCTGGTGCTCAAGAACCCGGCCCGCGACGGCACGCACCCGAAGACCGGGGCGATCAACAACCTCATCGAGCTGGAGATCGGTCGCAAGGTCAACCTACCGGGGCCGGCTGCGTTCGCGCTGTGGCCGGGCCAGATGGTGCGCGTGATCCAGGGCCATCACCTGCGCAGCAACCAGTATCTGGTCGTGCGCGTGTACGACGAGGAAGCGGCCAAGGCCAACTGGAAGCACGCGGTCATCAAGCGGCAGGGCTCGGCCGAGGAGGGCGGGCTCGAGGTCGAGCCGCCCGATCTGACCATGGGCAAGCAGCTGGTCATCAAGGGCACCGACGTCAGCTTCTATATTCCGTCGACCGGAATTGAAGTGGTGGCGGAGGGCGATGGCGAGTACGTGCGCGAGGCGGTCACGCTCGAGCGCCTCGAGTACTGCATCCTGCTCGACGAGAACGGCAATAAGACGTATCTGCAGGGCCCCGCGGTCGTGTTCCCGCAGCCGACCGAGACCTTCGTCGAGCGCGACGGCGCCAACAAGTTCAGGGCCATCGAGCTCAACGAGAACAGCGGCATCTACATCAAGGTCATCGCGCCGTATCAGGACGCGAAGGGCAGCTACAACGTCGGCGACGAGCTGTTCATCACCGGGAGGGATCAGATGATCTACTTCCCGCGGCCCGAGCACGCGATCATCAAGTACGGCGAGCAGACCATCAACTATGCGGTCGCGATCCCGGCCGGCGAGGCCCGCTACGTGCTCGATCGCAACACCGGCAACATTCGGCTCGAGCGTGGTCCATCGATCTTCCTGCCTGATCCGCGACGCGAGGTGATCGTCCGGCGGATCCTCGATCCGCGCCACGTCAAGCTGTGGTTCCCCGGCAATCAAGAGGCGCTCGAGCACAACCGCCGGCTCGCGTCGCTGCAGGAGGGCAAGAGCGACTACATCGCCGACGAGGAGCTGCAGCAACAAGCGCAGCGGCAGGGCCGGGCCAAGCGCAAGGAGCAGGCGGCCAGCCCCGCGTTCGCGGGCGACGACTTCAACCGCGGGCAGACCTTCACGCAGCCGCGCACGATCGTGCTCGACACTCGCTACGACGGGGCGGTGTGCATCGCGGTGTGGACCGGCTACGCGGTGCTGGTGGTCAGCAAGACCGGCGAGCGCAAGGTCGTGGTCGGCCCGGCCACACACATGCTCGAGTACGACGAGGTCTTGCAGCCAGCCGAGCTCTCGACCGGCACGCCGAAGACCGACGACAACGTCGAGCGCACCGCCTACCTGCGCGTGCTCTACAACAAGGTCTCCGACATCGTCGAGGCCGAGACCTCCGATCTGGTCTCGGTCAGGATCCGGCTCTCGTATCGGGTCAACTTCGAGGGCGACCCGCAGCGGTGGTTCAACGTCGAGAACTACGTGAAATTCCTGACCGAGCACCTGCGCTCGCTGCTGCGTGGCGCGATCAAGCAGCGGACCGTGCAGAGCTTCCACCCGCAGGCGGTCTCGATCGTGCGCGACGTGGTGCTCGGCGCTCAGAACGAGGACGGCAAGCGCCCGGGTCGGCGCTTCGACGAGAACGGCATGCGCGTCTACGACGTCGAGGTGCTCGACCTGACGATCGGCGATCAGGCGATCGCCAACTTGCTGATCGGCACCCAGCACGCCGTCGTCGAGCAGAACCTGACGCTCGAGGGCGAGCGTCGGCGGCTCGAGCAGGCGCGCGAGCGCGAGACCATCAAGCAGGAGATCGCCGCGATCGAGGCTGCGACCAAGCAAAAGCAGATCGCCCTGCAGCGCGCCGAGATCGAGGCCATCCACGAGTACGACGTCGCCCGGATCGACGCCGAGGTGTCGGCGAAGAAGCGCCGGCTCGAGGGCGAGCAAGCCGAGCAGGCAGGCACCGACGCGGTGCACGACGCCCAGCTCGCTCGGCGGCGGCGCTTCGAGGAGACCAACATCGAGCTCGCCGAGCGTCAGCTCGCGCAGCGGATCCGCGAGCTCGAGGCCGAGGTCAAGGCGGTCGTCGACAAGGCTGGTGCCGTCTCGCCCGATCTGATCGCCGCGCTGCAGGCGTTTGGCGATCGGGCGCTGGCCGAGAAGATGGCCGAGAGCATGGCTCCGCTGGCGATCCTCGGGGGCGAGAGCGTGAGCGACGTGCTCGCGCGGCTGCTGCGGGGCACCAAGCTCGCGCAGGTGCTCGGGCCTGCTGGGGAGACTGCCGCTGCGGAGTGATGCGTGATCGCGGGCGACGATCCGAGCCCTTGGAACCTGCTGCACGACGGCACGCTGGTGGCGATCCAGCGTGCCGGCTCGACCGTCCGCCTGACGATCGAGCTGCCACACCTGCGCGTGCGCTTCGAGCCGCGCGGGGAGGCGTTCTTCGTGGAGCTCCACGGCGTCGAGTCGTTCGGCTATCTGCCGTACACGGATCGCTGGGATGAGCCGCTGATCGAGGAGCTCGCCGCGATCGTGGCCGAGCGGCCCAACGTGGTCGAGGCCGAGGCGCGCAAGCCCACGCGCGACGATCCGGCGTCGATGGTCGTGTGGGGCAGCCTCGGCAGCTTGCGGCTGGCGTACGCGAGTCTCGAGCTCGCGCTCGACAGCGGGCGGGCGATCACGATCGACGACTTGGCTCGCGCCACTCCTTCCAGTACTCGGCGTTGACGCGAGCGCTGGGCGGGCGAGTCGGTGCATCCGCTCGTGCGCGCGGCGATGCGCGACGGGTGGACGGCCGAGCTGCTCGCCGCCTTGCTCGATGCGTGGCGAAGCGAGCGAACCAGCGATCTCGCGACGACGATCGAGATCGTCGAAGAGCTGTCGCCGCTCACTGAGCTGGTCAGCGACGCGCGAGCGAGCTGGGACATCCTGCTGGGCGAAGGGCCCGAGCTGACCTACGAGCAGCGCGAGCGAGCCAACGCGGAGCGCTGGGC
>DATLLB010000913.1:0-3777 GCA_035538075.1 Enhygromyxa sp. | reverse complement strand
AGCTCGGTCAGGCCCGCGTCGACGAGCCGGCGCAGGCCCGCCTCGTCGACGAAGCCGAGGCTCGCGTGCGCCTCGGTGTGGCCGGCGTCACGAACGGCTTTGACCGCGGCGACCATGTGGTCGAGCGTCTTGTCGCCGTCGTCCATGCCGCGGGTCGCGGTGACGAGGCCGAGCGCGGTGGCACGCTGGCTCAGCGCCACGCGGCTGGCCGCGACCATCTCTTCGCTGGTCAAGAACTTGGTGGGCTTGATGTGGGTCTCGAAGTGCTTGGACTGCGAACAGAACCCGCAGTCCTCGGTGCAGCCGCCTTGCTTGGCGTTGACGATCGAGCACAGGTGGACCTTGTTGCCGAACCGCGCCCTTCGGATCCGATCGGCCGCCGACATCAGCTCCCAGACGTCAGCGTCGCCGGCGAGCCAGGCGGTCAAGGTGGCCTCGTCGAGGGCGGCGTCGTTGCCTGCGAGGATCTCGTCGGCGACGGCGGCGGGGCTGCGGAGCTCGGTCATGGCCGCGGTGTATACCTCAAAGAAATCCGCGGAACGCCTTGTGCACGGGCCTTCGCACTACAACCGCCCCAAAGCCAGTGTTACGGTCCGGCGCGGTCGACCGCCACATCGACCGAGCGAGACACGCCCATGGATCTGCCCGAAAAGGACGCCCCGCTGCCCGACACGCTGCGCGCGGCCAGCAAGGACGAGACCCTCCACGCCTTCCGCGAGATGCTGCGGATCCGACGGTTCGAGGAGACCGCGGCCCGAGCCTACACGCGCGGGAAGATCAGCGGTTTCCTGCACCTCTACATCGGCCAGGAGGCGATCGCGATCGGCACCAACCTGGCCATGCAGCAGGGCGATCGGATCGTCGCCACCTACCGCGACCACGGCTTCGCGCTCGCGCAGGGCTGTGACGCCAACGCGTGCATGGCCGAGCTGTACGGCAAGAAGACCGGCCTGGTCGGCGGCGTCGGCGGTTCGATGCACTACTTCGACCGCGACAAGGGCATGTGGGGCGGCTACGCGATCGTCGGCAACCACATCCCGATCGCGGCGGGCCACGCGTTCGCGTCGAAGTACACGGGTGATGGCAAGGTCACGCTGTGCTTCCTCGGCGACGGTGCGGTCGGCATCGGGCCCACGCACGAGGGCATGACGCTCGCGGGCCTGTGGGATCTGCCGGTCGTGTTCGTGGTCGAGAACAACCGCTACTCGATGGGCACGCCGCTCGAGCGCACGCTGCCGGTCGCGGACATCACCTCGCGGGCGCCCGGCTACGGCATGGTCGGCGACCGCTTCAGCGTGACCGATCCGTTTCAGGTCCGCGATCGCATCGGCGCGGCGATCAAGCGCGCGCGCGAGGAGTCGCAGCCGACGCTGGTCGAGGTGCTCACCTACCGCTTCCGCGGGCACAGCATGTCGGACCCGGCCAAGTACCGCGGCAAGGGTGAGCTCGAGGCCTTCCGCGCCCAGGATCCGCTCGAGGTGACCCGTCGCGCGCTGCTCGAGATCCACGGCATGACCGAGGAGCAGCTCGAGGCGCTCGACGAAGAAATCGTGAAAGAAATGGACGCGGCCGCCGAGTTCGCCGACCAGTCGCCGCAGCCCGATCCCGAGCACCGCTTCCGCAACATCATCATCGAATCCGAGGAGCAAGCCTGATGCCGACGCTACAGATCCGCGAGGCGATTCGCGAGGCGATGCGCGAAGAGATGCAGCGTGACGAGCGGGTGTTCTTGATGGGCGAGGAGGTCGGCTACTACGACGGCGCCTACAAGTGCTCGCAGGGGCTGCTGCAGGAGTTCGGGCCCAAGCGGGTGGTCGACACGCCGATCACCGAGACCGGCTTCGCTGGCGTCGGCATCGGCGCGGCGATGTGCGGGCTCCGGCCGATCATCGAGTTCATGACCTTCAACTTCTCGGCCGTCGCGTTCGATCAGATCATCAACAACGCGGCCAAGATCCACCACATGACCGGCGGGCAGTTCTCGGTGCCGATCGTGTTTCGGGGCCCGAACGCGGCCGCGCACATGCTCGGCTCCACGCACAGCCAGGCGTTCGACATCTTCTACGCGCACATCCCCGGGCTCAAGGTCGTCTCGGTCGCGACGCCGTATGACGCCAAGGGTCTGCTCAAGTCGGCGATCCGCGATCCCAACCCGGTGATCTTCTTCGAGTCGGAGCTGATGTACTCGGTCAAGGGTGAGGTGCCCGAAGGCGAGTACCTGATCCCGATCGGCGAGGCCGACATCAAGCGGCCCGGTACCGACGTCACGCTGATCTGTTGGGGCCAGTCGGTGCCGACCTCGCTGGCGGCGGCCGAGATCGCCGAGCGCGAGAGCAAGCTGTCGGTCGAGGTCATCGACCTGCGGACGATTCGGCCGCTCGACGAGGCCAAGATCATCGCCAGCGTGAAGAAGACCAACCGAGCGGTGGTCGCCTACCACGGCTGGCCGTACGGCGGAGTCGGGGCCGAGATCGTCGACCGCATCCAACGCGAGGCGTTCGACTACCTCGACGCACCGATCGCGCGGGTCTGCTACGACGACATCCCGATGGCGTACGCCGAGAACCTCGAGCACCTGAGCATCCCGCAACCCGAAGACATCCACGCGGCCGTGCGCGCCGTCGCCTATCGGAGCTGAGCCATGGCCACCGTAGTAGAGCTCCCCCGTCTCAGCGACACCATGGAAGAGGGCGTCGTCGCCAAGTGGCGCGTCGCGGTCGGTGACAAGGTCAAGCGCGGGCAGGTCATCGCCGAGATCGAGACCGACAAGGCGACCATGGAATTCGAGTCGTTCGACTCGGGTGTCGTGCTCGCGCTCGTGGCTCAGGAAGGCGAGACGCTGCCGCTCGGCGCCCCGATCGCCGTGTTCGGCCAGCCCGGGGAGGACCCCGCGGCTGCGCTCGCGTCGGCCGGAGGCAAGCCGGCCCCAGCACCGCCGTCACCTCCGTCGACGCCCGAGGCTCAGGCCGAGGTCGAGGCGGAGGCCGATCGCCAGGCGGCGGCCGCCGAAGCGGCACCGGTCGCCGCATCCACGCCGAAGCCCGCGCCCGCGGCATCGCAGCCGGTCAGCATCGATCCCAACAGCCGTCGGATCCCCGCCTCGCCAGTCGCACGCAAGCTCGCGCGCGAGCACGGGCTCGACCTGACGGCGATCCCCGGCAGCGGCCCGCATGGTCGGGTGGTCAAGGCGGATGTCGAGACCGCGGCCCGCGACGGCGTCGGCAAGCCAGCGCCCGCAGGCGCGCCCACCGAGGCGCCGCCGAGCTACAGCGCCGAGCTCGACGCCTGGGGTCGACCGTACGCCACGCGACCGGAGCAGCGGGTGAAGCTCAGCCAGATGCGCAAGACCATCGCGCGGCGGATGAGCCAAGCCAAGCGCGAGATTCCGCATTACTACCTGACCGTCGACGTCGATATGGAAAAGGCGACGAGCTTCCGCGCGGAGCTCAACGCGGCGATCGACGGCAACAAGGTCTCGTTCAACGATCTGATCATCAAGGCGGTCGCTCGGGCCCTCCGGGCGTTTCCGGCCATGAACTCGGCCTACGCCGAGACCGAGTACGTGCGGCACGGTGATGTGCACGTCGGTGTCGCGGTCGCCGTCGACGACGGGCTGGTGGTCCCGGTCATCCGCTACGCCGATCAGAAGAGCCTCGAGGCCATCTCGCTCGAGGTCCGCGACCTCGGCAAGCGAGCGCGCAAGAAGCAGCTGCGCCCGGAGGAGATGACCGGCAGCACCTTCTCGGTCAGCAACCTCGGGATGTTCGGGATCGAGGA
>DATLLB010000912.1:0-5631 GCA_035538075.1 Enhygromyxa sp. | reverse complement strand
ATCCGACCACGGACACCGATGACCCGACGACAGACACGGACGACCCGACGACAGACACGGACGACCCGACGGCGGACACGGGCGAGCCCTGCGATTCTTGCGAGATCGGGCAGCTGTGCAGCGGCGGCGACTTCTGCCAGTGGGTGTGCGGCTGGAATGGCGGCTACTACACGTGCGACGCCATGGGCACGTCGCCGACCGATCCGATCGAGTGTCCCGCCGGTGACTACATTCCGGGTGCAGCGTGCCCGCCTGGTCTCACCTACGAGGGCTGCTGCGACGAGTACGGCGACAGCTGGTGGTGCGAGGACGCGGTGATCAAGCTGCAAGAATGCACGTAGTTCTGAACGCGCTGGCGCGACGGTATGCTCGCGCGGTGGTGCTCGCGACCTTCTTGCTCAGCGCTGCGATGCTCGCAGGAGAGCCGGAAGGCGGCGTGTTCGTGCCGCCATGGCCGATGCTGGTCACCAGCTTTGGCGGCGGCGGTGCGGTGATGGGCGAGGGCCTCACGCTCGGCGGCGACGTGATGCTCGGGATGTCGATCCGCTCGGACTCGAGCGGGCCGAAGCTCGTCGTCCAGCCCGTGGCCGGGTGGTCCGGCTGGCGTGGCTTCGATCGAGTCGATCCGTACACCGCCAACGCATTCGTCGGTCGCCTCGACATGGGCGTGCTCTGTCAAGACTGCGCCGCGCCGATGGGCTTCGCGATCTCGGGGGCCGGACGGATCGGCACTGCTCGGACCGACGGGGTGCGCAGCCGGGCGCGAGGCGGTCACGCCGGAGTCGTGTGGTGGCTGTATCACGACGTGTTCGCGCTCGAGCTGCAGCTGCACATCAACGAGATCGGGCGCGAGTGGTCGCATGACGATCTGCGCCTGGTGACGTCGATCAATCTGTCGAGCTTGATCGCCACCGTGCTGTGGGGTGGCTTTTGATCGAGAAGCCCGAGGCCTACGTCGTGCCGATGCCGATGCGGTGCGCTGACCGGCGAAGGCCGAACGCAGGCGCGCGTCAGGCCTGGATCGGCAGCCCGCGTAGCGCCTCGGCCAGCTCGAAGAAGCGCTCGCGGCGAAGATCCTCGCTGCGAAACACCAGCCGAAAGTGATCGCGCAGCAGCTCGGTGGTGCGCAGCAGCTGCACGAGCGTGCCCTCCTGCAGGTCGTGCTCGACCATGTACTCGGGCAGCACCGCGACGCCGTCGCCCAGCAGCGCGCGACGACGGATGGCCTCGCCGAGCCCGAGGTAGCGCTGATCGGCGAAGCGCATCGGCCCACGCAGGCCGGGGGCGTCACGCAGGTAGCGATAGAGCGGCAGCGCGGCGTCGACGTCGAGCAGCACGTGACGGCTGGCGTCGCGGCGCCGACGAAACGGGTTCTGCTCGAGCAAGCTGGCCGCGCCGACGAACACGTAGCGCTCCTCGTGCAGGACCTCGCCCTCGAAGCTCGGATCGGGCAGCCGCGCCGAGGTCACGGCGCAGTCGAGCTCGCCCGCGCGGAGCTTGGCCAGCAAGTCGGGGCCCGAGCCGAAGTAGAGGTTGGCGCGCAGCTGCGGCAACGCGCGCTCGAGCGCGGGCAACGAGGGCAGCAGCCACGAGAGGCCCAGCTCGAAGCGCGTGCCGATCGTCAGGCTCAGCGGCGTAGCGATCTCGCCACGGACGATCCGCGAGCACTCGCCGGTCTCGACCAGGATCTTGCGCGCGTGCGGGAGCAGGGCCTCGCCGCCGGGGGTCAGGCGGATCGATCGGGTGGTGCGGACGAACAGCGTGGCGCCGAGCTGATCCTCGAGCTGCTTGATGCGCTGGCCGAACGCCGCGGGCGTGAGCGCGACCAGCTTGGCGGCGGCGCGGAAGTTTCCGGTCCGCGCGGCGGCCTCGAAGCAGCGCAGGTTCTCGATCGACGGCAGCGAGGTCACCGACGAACGGTAGATCAAAGGCGTACGATCGGGGGCGGAACGTGAGTCAATCGCCGCCCATCGGCGACAGCACGACCGAGCGTCGCGGCTTGGGCCCGAGCGCTTCGTCGAGCCGCTCGCGGACCAGCTCGGCCAGCGCAGCGTTGACGCTGCCCCGCCAGTCGGCGCGCGCGATCACGAGGCCGATCTCGCGGGTCGGCGTGGGGCCGGCGAGCCGTCGGACCTGCGCGTCGCGACGCTCGCTCGGGAGCTGCTGCACGACCAGCGCCGGCAGGATCGTGGCGCCGAGGCCCTTGTCGACCAGGCGCACCAGGGTCTCGAAGCTGCCGCTCTCGAAGTGCACGCGGCTCGACGCGGTGAACGCCGGGGCGTTGCAGAACGAGAGGACTTGCGTACGAAAGCAGTGGCCCTCCGGCATCACCCACAGCTCGCGCGCGGACAGGTCGGCCTCGCTGACCGACTTCTTGCGCAACAGCGGATCGTCGGGCGGCAGGTAGGCGAAGAAGGGCTCGTAGCCGAGCGGCGTCTCCTGGGATCCGGGCACGTTCAACGGCGTGGCCGCGATGCCGGCGTCGAGCGTGTCGGCGCGCAGCCGCTCGAGGATCGCGTCGGTCTGCAGCTCCTCGATCGTCAGCTCGATCCGAGGGTAGCGCTCGAGGAACTCGCGCAAGAACAGCGGCAGCACGCTCGACGCGAGCGTCGGGATCACGCCGAGTCGGTAGGAGCCGGAGAGCTCGTCGCGCTCGGCGATGACTTGGCCGAGCCGCTCGGTCTCGCGGAGCACGGCGCGCATCTGTCGAAGCGCCGGCTCGCCCTCCGGCGTGACCAGCACCGGCTTCTTGCTGCGATCGAACAGGCGCAGCTCGAGCAGCTCCTCGAGCTTCTGGATCTGCATGCTGAGGCCCGATTGCGAGACGTGGCTGCGCTCGGCGGCGGCGCGGAAGCTGCGGGTCTCCTCGACCGCCAGCGCGTAGCGCATCTGCGTGAGCGTCACCTGCGAAAGGTCCATCCGCGGAGCATGGACCATGAATCACTTCCAGTGAAGCCCCCATCAGAACGTTCTATTGGATCGATGCATGGAGCAGAGGCATTGTCCCACCCGAAGCCGAGGCGCGAGCGTGCCTCGCAGCAGAGAAAGAGGAAGCAAAACCAATGTCGCTCATCAACACGCAGATCAAGCTGTTCAAGGCCACCGCGTATCACGACGGGAAGTTCGTTCAAGTGTCCGACGAGACGGTGCGCGGGCGCTGGTCGGTGTTCGTCTTCTATCCGGCGGACTTCACGTTCGTGTGTCCGACCGAGCTCGAGGATCTCGCTGACCACTACGACGAGTTCCAGAAGCTCGGGGTCGACATCTACGGCGTCTCGACCGACACCCACTTCGCCCACAAGGCGTGGCACGACACCTCGGCGGCGATCAAGAAGGTCAAGTACCCGCTGGTCGGCGATCCGACCGCGAGGCTGGCACGCAACTTTGACGTGCTGATCGAGGAGGAAGGGCTCGCGCTGCGCGGCACCTTCGTCATCGACCCGGACGGCAAGATCAAGCTCTACGAGATTCACGACAACGGCATCGGCCGCAACGCCGACGAGCTGCTGCGGAAGGTCAAGGCCGCGCAGTATGTGGCCTCGCATCCGGGCGAGGTCTGTCCTGCGAAGTGGCAGGAGGGCGACAAGACCCTCAAGCCCTCGCTCGACCTCGTTGGAAAGATCTGACCACAAACGCGGAGGTCCGGGCGCGTACGTCCGGACCTCCACATGCGATTGCTTTTAGTTGGGGAGAACAACGCCATGTTAGACGAGCAACTCCAGCAACAGCTCCGTGGATACCTCGAGCGGCTCCGCCACAGCGTGCGGTTGACCGCGTGGCTCGACGACTCCGAGGCCAGCGCCCAGACTCGCGCGCTGCTCGACGACCTCGCCCGCGCGTCGTCGAAGATCGAGGTGGTCGAGCGCGACGACGCTGGCGAGCGGCGCCCGTCGTTCGCGGTGCATCGGCCGGAGGAGGCGCCGCGGATTCGCTTCGCCGGGCTGCCGCTCGGGCATGAGTTCACCTCGCTGGTGCTGGCGCTGCTGCACGTCGGCGGGCATCCGCCGAAGGAGAGCGAGGCGCTGCTCGAGCAGGTGCGCGCGCTGCCGGGTCCGCTCGCGTTCGAGACCTACTTCTCGCAGTCGTGCCAGAACTGCCCCGAGGTGGTTCAGGCGCTGGATCTGCTGGCGGTGCTCAACCCCAACATCACGCACGTGGCGATCGACGGCGGCGTCCACCAGGCCGAGGTCGAGGCGCGCCACGTGATGGCGGTGCCGACGATCTTCTTGAACGGCGAGCGCTTCGGTCAGGGGCGCATGGAGCTCGGCGAGATCTTGGCGAAGCTCGACACGGGCCTGGTCGAGCGCCGCGCTCGCGAGCTCGATGAGCGCGCCGTGTTCGACATGCTGATCGTCGGCGGCGGGCCGGCCGGCGCGGCGGCGGCGATCTACGCCGCGCGCAAGGGCATCGACACCGGCATCGTCACCGAGCGCTTCGGCGGGCAGGTGCTCGACACGCTCGCGATCGAGAACTTCATCTCGGTGAGCGAGACCGACGGGCCGCGCTTCGCCGCCGCACTCGAGGCCCACGTCAAGCAGTACCCGGTCGAGATCATCCAGCATCAACGCGCCAAGCGGTTGATCCCCGGCGAGCTGCCCGACGACCTGATTCGGGTCGAGCTCGAGAGCGGCGCGACCTTGAAGGCGCAGAGCGTGGTGCTCGCGACCGGCGCTCGCTGGCGCAACATGAACGTGCCTGGCGAGCAGGAATACCGCACGCGCGGGGTGACCTACTGTCCGCACTGCGACGGGCCACTGTTCAAGGGCAAGCGCGTGGCGGTGATCGGCGGCGGCAACTCGGGCGTCGAGGCGGCGATCGATCTGGCCGGGGTGGTCGCCCACGTGACGGTGCTCGAGTTCATGGGCGAGCTGAAGGCCGACGAGATCCTGCAGCGACGGCTGCGATCGCTCCCGAACGTCGAGGTGATCAGGATGGCGCGCACCACCGAGGTGCTCGGCAACGGCACTTCGGTGACCGGGCTCGAGTACGAGGATCGCCACACCGGCGAGCGCCGGCGGCTCGAGCTCGAGGGCGTGTTCGTGCAGATCGGCCTGCTGCCCAACACCGAGTGGCTCAAGGGCACCGTCGAGCTGGCTCCGACCGGCGAGATCATCGTGGACGCGTGGGGCCGGACATCGCTGCCGGGCGTGTTCGCAGCCGGCGACGCGACCACGGTGCCGTTCAAGCAGATCATCATTGCGACGGGCGACGGCGCGAAGGCGGCCCTCGGCGCGTTCGATTACCTGATCCGCAGGGCCCCGTCGGCCTCGGCGGCCTGAGGGCGCTCGACCTCGTTGGCAACCTCGCCCGACGTGGGCGATCATCGCCGCGATGTCGGACGAGCAGATCAAGAAGTACCCAGGCGAGACCGTCGACGTGGGCTGGGACCGGCGCCTGTGCATCCACGTGGGCGAGTGCGGCCGCGCCGAGGGCGAGCTGTTCGTCAGCGGGCGCGATCCGTGGTGCGATCCGGGTCAGGTGCAGTCGGTGCAGGAGGTGGTCGAGGTGTGCGAGCGCTGCCCGACCGGCGCGCTGACGTACATCCGCAAGGACGGTGCGGTCGGCGAGCTGCCGCCCGGTCGCAATCGGGTGGTGGTCGCCAACGACGGGCCGCTCTACCTGACCGGCGAT
>DATLLB010000911.1:0-8028 GCA_035538075.1 Enhygromyxa sp. | reverse complement strand
CGCATCGACGATCTCGCCAAGGCGATCGAGGTCGATGAGGATCTGCTCGCTCAGGTCAACGCAGCCTACCTGCGCGGGCGCACGCCGCCCGAGGGCGGGCCGGCGACCGTTCGGATCCCGCGAGACCGGCACGAGCGCTTCGCGGCGCTCAAAGACATCCCCTCTCGCGAGCACCGCTGGACCACCTACAAGGTCAAGCTCGGCGATGATCTCGACAGCATCGCCGCCGCGCACGGGATCACCACCAAGCAGCTGCGCAACATCAACGCGATCCACGACAGCGGCGAGATCAAGGGCGGCGTCGTGCTGGTCGTGCCGGTCAGCGATGGCACCGACGGCACCAACGGGACCAACGGAGCCCCCACGCCCACAGTGCCGATCGTGGCCGTGCCGCCGCTGACGGTGCCGGCCGACAAGCGCCTGGTGTTCTTCCGGGTCACCCGCGCGGCCAGCAACGCCAGCGTCGCGAGTAGCTTCGGCGTGAGCTGGACCGAGGTGGTCGCGTGGAACGACCTCGATCCCGAGGCGCGCCTGGTCGACGGGCAGATGCTGCAGATCCTGGTCAGCAAGGACTTCGACGCGAACGCGGCGGGCGTGGTCGTCAGCGAAGTCAGCGAAGTCCGCCACGTCGTGCGCGGCAGCGCGGCGCACCTCGACGCGCTGCTCGCCGATCGCGAGCTGGTGCGCCGCGGCTACAAGGTCGGCAAGGACGACTCGCTCAAGAAGATCGCCAAGAAGTTCGACCTCTCGATCGGCTCGCTCGCCCGCATCAACGGCGTCGCGCGCGAGCACGAGTTCAAGCCCGACGAGATCATCGTCGTGTACGTGGCCAAGAACGCGACGCGTGGCACCATCAATCCACCTGATCCGCGACCGACCACGCTGACCGACGAGATCGACGTCGCCAGCAGCCTCGAGGCCAGCGAGCGCGAGACCGACACCGAGCTGCCGTCGCGCAAGGCCTCGACCGCCGACAAGTCGCGGGTGCCCGGCAAGAAGTATGAAGACGAGTGACGAGTCTTCACGCCGCACGGAGGCGCCACTGACGGTCGAGGCCGCGCTCGCGTTGCTGTTCGATCGCGTCGCGCTCGACGTGCTGGACAGCGAGCAGGTGCCGGTCGAGCAGGCGATCGGTCGAGTGCTGGCGGAGGCCGGCCGCGCTCGCTGGCCGCTGCCCAACGCGCCGACCAGCATCATGGACGGCTACGCGGTGCGCAGCTCGGATCTCGTCGTCGCCCGCGACGAGCACCAAGCCGAGACCCTCGCGCTCGAGCTCGCCAGCGAGAGCGCCGCCGGACATCCCAGCGCCGCGGCGCTCGAGCCTGGCACCTGCGCTCGGATCGCGACCGGAGCCGTGGTCCCAGCCGGAGCGGACGCCGTGGTCCCGCAGGAGGACACGCGCCGCATCGACGTGGGCGCGCGCACGTTGATCGAGCTGTCCTCGGTGGCGCTCGCTCAGGTCGCGCCCGGTCGCTGGGTTCGACCGATCGGCAGCGACGTCCGCCAGGACGACGCGCTGCTCGAGCCTGGCGAGCTGATCGGCGGCGGCGAGGCCTCGCTGCTGGCGGGCACCGGAAACTTCGAGGTGTTGGTCCGCCGTCGACCCAAGGTCGCGATCCTGTCGAGCGGCGACGAGCTGGTAGCGATCGGCCAGACCCCCGGCCGCGGGCAGGTCGTCTCCACCAACGCGATGCTGCTCGCCGCACAGATCCGCGAGGCCGGCGGTGAGCCGTGCGATCTCGGCGTCGTCGCCGACACCCACGCCGCGCTGCGCGGCGCGATCGAGCAGGCGATCGAGACCGCCGACATCCTCGTCGCCAGCGGCGGCATCTCGGTCGGCGATCACGATCTCACGCTGCCGGTCCTGCGCGAGCTCGGGCTCGAGCTCGGCTTTCGCAAGGTCGAGCTGCGCCCCGGTCGACCGACCACGTTTGGCGTCCTGCCGCGGGCTCGCGCGCCGCTCCCCGTGCTCGCGTTGCCGGGCAACCCGGCGAGCACGCTGGTCGCGTTCGAGCTGTTCGTGCGCCCGCTGATCCGCGCCATGCTCGGGCTCCCGCGCGCGCGCTGGTTCCGGCCGCGACGCACCGTCGAGCTCGCTAGCGAAGCCGAGGGCGATCGTCGGCGCGAGCACTGGATCCGCGCGCGGCTCGACGAGGCCGGCCGCGCGGTCCCGCTGCCCAAGCAGCTCTCGGGCGCGCTACGGTCGATCGCCGGCTTCGACGCCCTGGTCCGCATCCCCGCCGGGCGTGAGACGGTCGCGGCCGGCGACCGCCTCGAGGCGATGATCGTGCGCGAGTGATGAGCGAACAACCTCAGCAACCCCGAACCATCCGCCACGTCGTCAGCGACGAAGCCGACGAGGGCGAGCGCGCCGATGTGGTGCTCGGTCGTCGCGTGTCCGCGCTCTCGCGTCGGCAAGCACGAAACCTCGCGCGCGCAGGCAAGCTACGCATCGACGGTCGCCGTCAGCCGCCCTCGGCTCGCGTCAGCGCCGGGCAGGCGCTCGAGCTCACGCTCGACGACGCCGACGCGCCCACGCCCGCGGCGATGCCCGAGCTCGAGGTGCTCGCGATCACCGAGCGCTTCGTCTACGTCAACAAGCCGCCCGGCGTGCACACGGTCGCGCTGACGCCCGACGAACCCAACGCGCTCGCGACCGCGGTTGCCCGCCGGTTCCCCGAGTGTGCGAGCGCCTCCGAAGATCCGCGCGAAGGCGGGGCCGTGCACCGCCTCGATCATCCGACCTCCGGTGTCATCGCGTTCGCGCGCTCACGCAGCGCGTGGCTCGACGGGCGCGCGCAGTTCAAGGCCGGACGCGTCGCCAAGCACTACCTGGCCGTTTGCGACCACAGCAGTGGGCACTGGCCCCCCGAGCTTCCGGCGGACGGGCTGCGCGGATGGATCGAGAGCGTGGAGCCGCTCACCGAGTTTGCCGATCGCTTGGCCGGGCTGATCAACGGGGCTCAACAGCCGCTGCCCTGCGTTCGGATCCGCGCCGCGATCGGGCGCGACGGAACAAAGCGCAGCGCCGTACGCCTCGACGGTCGGCGCGCGAGCACGGTCGTGCAGCCGCTCGCGTCGCACGATCAACGCTGGCTGGTGCGGCTGTTGCTCGAGACCGGCTGCCGCCACCAAGCGCGAGTGCACCTCGCCTGGATCGGTCTGCCGATCGTCGACGATCCAGTCTATGGCCGCGCCCAGGACGATGCGGCCGGCGCTGCAATTCGCCTGCACGCCTTTGCGATCGATCTGTCCGCGGTGTCCTCCGACGAAGCACCCGTGTTCGCCCCACCGCCGTCACAATTTTGGTGGTAGAGTCGCTGGGATGCGCGTCCGCTACTTCGGGCACACCGACGTGGGCATGAAACGCGCCCACAATGAGGACGCCTTCCTCGCCGATCCGGAGCTCGGTCTGTTCATCGTGTGCGACGGCGTCGGCGGTCGTGCACGCGGCGAGATCGCCAGCCGCGAAGCAGTCGATTTCATCTGGGAGTGGTTCAAGCGCGAGGAGAAGCAGCTCGCCGAGCTGCGCGCTGGCGGGCAGAGCTCCGAGGTCGTCGGCAAGCTCTGCCAGCTGATGCGCGGCGCCATCCAGAACGCGACCTACATGGTCCACTCGCTCGGCCAGCTCAACCCCGAGCAGCGGGGCATGAGCACCACCGCCTCCGCGTTCTATGTCGCCGGATCGATCGGCATCGTCGGCCAGGTCGGCGACTCTCGCGTCTACCTGGCCCGCGACAACCGAGTCTCGCAGCTGACCGAGGACCACACGCTGGTCAACTACCAGCTCAAGCACGGGCTGATCAGTCCCGAAGAGGCCAAGAAGTCGCGGATCCGCAACGTCATCACCCGCGCAGTCGGACACAAGGACTACGTCGAGGTCGACACGCTGCCGATCCCCCTGTTTCCGCGCGACCGCATCCTGCTCTGCTCCGATGGGCTGCACGGCTATTTGAACGACGCCGCGCTCGAGCGGATCATGGCCAAGGACGTCCAGGAAGCCGTGCTCGAGTCGATCCGCTTCGCCAACGAGCAGGGCGGATCCGACAACATCACCTCGCTACTGATCGAACTCATTTAGATCGGGTATCGTCCCGGCTCGATGGACAACTTCGCCGCCAAAGCCAACGCGAAGACGATCCCGGTCGTCGCCCTCACCTCCAAGGCCTACAGGGACTGGCACAAGCGCCAGCCCAAGGCCACGCAGGCGTGGTTGGACTCGACCGACTTCAAGCCCGAGGCCGGCAACGTCACGCTGCTGCCCGGTCGCGATGGCGCGGTCGCCAAGGTCGTGCTCGGCCTCGGCACGCCGTCGAGCGATCCCAACCGCGCTGCGCTGTGGGCCTTCGCTGCGCTGCCCGGCAAGCTGCCGAAGGGTCGCTACGAATTTGAAGGTGAGCTCGACGCGAGCGAGGCCAACGACGCGGCGCTCGGCTGGGCGCTGGCGACCTACACCTTCAATCGCTACCTCAGCAAACCCAAGAGCTTCCCCACGCTGGTGTGGCCCAAGCGAGCCGATCGCAAGGCCGTCGAGCGAGCCGCCGCAGCCACCAGCTTGGCGCGCGACCTGGTCAACACCCCGGCCGCGGATCTCGGCCCCGCCGAGCTGGCCGAGCAGGCCGCGATGGTGGCCGGCAAGTACGACGCCGAGCTCTCGGTCATCGTCGGCGAGGATCTGATCAGCGCCAACTACCCGGCCATCTACGCGGTCGGCAAGGGCAGCCCCCGCGAGCCGCGGTTGATCGACCTGCGCTGGGGTGACGAGGACGCGCCCAAGCTGACGCTGGTCGGCAAGGGCGTGGTGTTCGACACCGGCGGGCTCGATCTCAAGAACTCGTCCGGCATGAAGCTCATGAAGAAGGACATGGGCGGCGCAGCCACGGTCCTCGCGCTCGCGCAGATGGTCATGGACGCCAAGCTGCCGGTCCGGCTGCGCATGCTGATCCCCGCGGTCGAGAACTCGATCTCCGGCACCGCCTATCGGCCGCTCGACGTGCTCCAGACTCGCAAGGGCATCACCATCGAGGTCGGCAACACCGACGCCGAGGGCCGCATCATCCTCTGCGACGCGCTCGCCGAGGCCGACACCGAGAAGCCCGATCTCCTGATCGACTTCGCGACCCTGACCGGCGCCGCCCGAGTCGCGCTCGGCACCGAGCTGCCCGCGCTGTTTTGCAACGACGACCAGGTGGCCGCCGCGATCCTCGAGGCCGGCAACGCCACCGTCGATCCGCTCTGGCGCCTGCCGCTGTTCCACAGCTATCGCCGGCACCTCGAGAGCAAGGTCGCCGACATCAACAACATCGCCAACATCGCGCAGGGCGGCGCGATCACGGCCGCGCTGTTCCTCAACGAGTTCGTGTCGAGCAAGACCCCGTGGGTCCACATCGACACGATGGCGTTCAACATGGCCGCACGCCCGGGCCGTCCCGCCGGCGGCGAGGTGTTCGGCATGCGGGCGATGTTCGAGATGCTGCGCCGACGCTACGCCTAGAGCGGCGATCGGCATTCAGTCAAGCCAGACCCCCATCGGGGGTCACCTCGTGCGGACGACTACTACGTGCCGATCCGCTTCGCTCGCGGAGCGAGCGAACGGACGCGAAGCGGCCGCCCGCGGCTCACACTGAGGCGGCCGCGGGGGGCTAAAAACAGGCCTCGTTGGCGGCGCCTGGCGAGCCCAGATCGCCATCGCCGAAGTCGACCATCGACACGCACCAGTTCGCCGGCGTGTCGTTGGCCGAGGCGTCGATGCTCGCCGAGTCGAGTTGGAACGAGCGACCGGCCGGCATGCCGCCGTCGACGTAGGTGTGGGTCTGATCGAGGATCTCGGTGTCGTTGAGGATCACGACCATGTCGTCGTCGTTGTTGAACGCCGGATCCGGTCCGTAGTAGGCCTGGGCTGGGTTCGTGTAGCCCCAGTTGGCCATCGGCCCGCGGCCCAGCCACACGTACGCGTCCGGCTCGACGATCAAGGGCACATCGACGCTGCCGGTCGCGTTGAGGTTGGCGTCTTGAATGCGCAGGCCGTTGAGATCCACTGACGCGCCGGAGGCGTTGTAGATCTCGATCCACTCGCAGTTGTTGTCGTTGCAGACGTTCGGGTCGTACATGATCTCGGTGACCACGAGATCGCCGGGCAGCAGATCGTTGATGTCGAGCGTCGGATTGGCCGACGGCACGTAGCCCTCGAGATCGGCGGCGAAGCGCGGCGCGAGCTTGTAGCTGTCGAACGTGAAGTTGACCGGCCCCTGGACGGCCGTGAACGTGGCCCCGATGCCGAAGTCCGGGAACTCGGCCATCCCGTCCGCGATCAAGTTGTAGAGGTAGTTGTCGACCCAGCCGTCGGCGGTGCCGTCGTCGATCATGAACTCGTCGAAGCCCGGCAGGCTCACGACGGTGATCGGATCCACTGCGACGCGCACGTAGACGCCCTCCCACGGCTCGCCGACATCGGCCGCGAGGTCGGCCAGGGTCACCACGTCGGGCATTGGGATCGGATCGGCGACGCCGATCTCCGTGACAGCGCCGTTGCTCGCGTCGAGCTCGGTGATGTCGTTGAACTCCAGGACCACGCCCTCGATGTCGACGAGGTCGCCAATTGCGAGCCCGGAGATGTCGGGACCCGTCTCGTCGACGTACACGAACACGCCCGAGTACTGCCCGCCCGCCAGCTCCTGCGCGAAGAATCCGCTCTCGTGGATCGCCGTCACCCACACGCCCGTGAGGTTGACGACCGTGTTAGTCGCGACCGTGCCGTCTTGCAGCTCGTAGATGGTGTTGCCGCCCGGATCACCGTCGCCGTCGCCGTCCCCATCTCCGTCTCCATCGCCATCGCCATCCCCGTCGCCATCCCCGTCTCCGTCTCCGTCGCCATCGCCATCGCCATCGCCATCGCCATCGCCGTCACCCTCCCCATCGCCGTCGCCATCCCCATCGCCATCGCCATCACCGTCGCCGTCCCCATCGCCGTCGCGGTCACCGTCGCCGTCGCCAGTCTCGCTCTCGGTCTCGTTGCCGGACGCGTCGTCGGTGCAGCCAGCGCTGACGATCAAACCAAGGGCGACGAACAGGGTGCTCGCGTAGCTGTACTTCATTGGCTCAAACCTACCCGTTGTGCTGGCTCGCCAAAACCACGCCGCGTTACACTCGGGGCTCGCGGAGGCAACGGTCCTCACATGCGCGCAAACGGCTCGACGGCCCGCATGCTGCTCTTGGGCCTCGGCCTGAGCGTGCAAGGCTGCCGCACCAGCGCGCCCACTGTGGCGGCCGAGCCAACGCCCGCGCCCAGCGTGTCGAACACGGCCACGGATCGCTGCCTTCGCTACGCGGGTGATCCAACCGATCCCGACCTTCGCGGCCGCACGCGCACGCACGCCGTGCGCTGCTGTCCCAGCGACTACGGCTTCGATCCAACGCTCGCTCGCGACGCGTGCGGGTTCGCGGAGTACCTCGGCGAGTCCGAGGAGCTCGCCTGCGTGCACCGCTTTCGCGCGAGCGATGGCCAGCTGCACGAGCTTCGCATCACGCCCGTTGTCGAGCTCGAGCTCGACGACGCGGTCGCCCTGCACGAACTGAGCGCCGGTCCGAGCGAAGCCCCGGCGCAGTCACCCGAGCTGCGTTGGTCGAGCGCCGACGGTCGACGCTGGGCGTTCGTGCCCGGCTGGTCGATCGTGCGTCGGCTCGGCTGGGACGAGGCCGCGTGCGCGGCCGATCGCATGCTGCCCGTGCTCGCGCGCATGCGTGCGGCCGACGATGATCCCTCCGCCGCGATCCCGCTGCCGCGTCTGCATGACGACACGCCTCGCGACGAGAGCCTGCCCGCCGAGAGCCTGCTCGATCGCGAGATCGCTACGCCCGAGCACAGCCACCGCTACCCGCTGCCGCGCAGCGCCGAGCTGGCGGCGATCGGGCAGGCCAATGCGCGCGTTGGGATCGAGCAGCGCGGTGAAGCGCTCGAGGTCGTTGGTGATCGCGGCGTGCAGGAGCGCGTCGACGAGCAGCTCGGCGCTGCGTGGCAGCGGGTAGCGG
>DATLLB010000910.1:0-2226 GCA_035538075.1 Enhygromyxa sp. | reverse complement strand
GCGACGCTGCCCGATTCACGCCATTGACGACCTCGCGATGGCGCGACTTCGTTCGCGTCGCGCCATCGCGAGGTCGTCACTGCGACAAATCGCGCGACTTCGCGTGAGTGACGACCTCGCGATGACGCGACGCGCTCGACTTCGCGTGATCGCGAGGTCGTCACTGGCGACTTTTCGCTCGCGTCGCGCCATCGCGAGGTCGTCCCGACCAGCTTTCCCACCACTGCGCCAAATTGCGCTCATGTAGGACACACGGTTTTTGATCCGACGGCCGCTTTAACCCTGGCACTCCGCGCCGGGCGTGCTTTACCGGGGGCATGGGACAGCCACGAAAGTCGGATACGTATGAGAGCTACACCGATCAACTCGTCTATTTCCGAGCGCGCTTGCTCGCCAATCCCGATACCGCGTCGTTGGCCGAGAGCATCGAAAAGGTGCTGACCAAGCTCGACGCCGACAACGAGGCGATTCGCGACGCGCGGCGAGCCGAGGTTCAGGCACGCGCGCAGCGTGATCACCAAGATGGCCTGGGCGACGCCCACGTGCGCCGCTTCAAGCGTCGCATCGATGCGATCGGCGACGCCGAGCTGACGCAGCGGCTGTTCCCGCGTGGTCTCAACCATGTCATCGCGCCGCGTGGGCGAGCGCAGATCGAGCGGCTGAGCGCGCTCGTGCAGGCGATCGATGAGCTCGCCGCCTCGCCGCGCGTGGCTGCGCATCAGGACGTCGAGGAGATCAAGGAGGTCCTCGACAAGGGCAAGGCGACCCTCGCCGATGCGCGCGACAAGCTGGCCACGATCGTCGAAGCGTGGGAGGCCGAGGTGCGCAAGGTGGCGCGGGCCGTGGATGAGCTCAACTTCGACCGCGAAGAGGGCGTCGATCAGTTCGGCGCCGTGCTCGGTGAGCTGCGGGCGAAGCTCGGTGGCGACGCGAAGGCTGCGTATGCGTACACGCAGCAGCGGACGGACGGGGCTAGCGAGAGCGAGGACGAAGCCGAGGCTGAAGACGAGGCCTGATCAGCCGACTCTGACATCGACGTCGTGAGGCTTGGGCTCGCGCGGACTGAGTCCGCGCGAGCCCAACTTCGCGACGATGCGGGCATGAAGCACGGTTCTTGCGGGCAGCTTGTGGGCCTCGCCTTGGCGCTGTTGATGGTGAGCGGCTGCGTGGTGGCGGAGCCGGAGCCCGACGAGGTCGGCGACGAGACCGGCGACGGTGATGGCGATACCGGAGATGGCGATGGCGATGCCGGCGATGGCGACGGCGATGGCGATCCACCGATCATCCCGGCCTGCTCGGACTTGTGCGCTGCGTATGACGAGTGTGGCGGCGCCGAGCCGGGCTGCGCGGAGGACTGCGTCGCGTACCTGTCCGGGTTCGCGGATGCGGAGTGTCTCGCGTCGGAGCTCGAGCTGACGGAGTGCCTCGCCAATCTCAACTGCCAGGAGCTCGATGCGTTCGGCGAGCAGGAGCCGCCGTTTCCCTGTCAGGCCGAGCAGGAGGCGCTGTGTGGCGAGGGTGAGTGCACGATCGGCGTGATCGGGGACAGCGAGAACGCAGGCGTGTGCGAGGTGTTCGTCACGTGCCAGGGCCAGGAGCGGTCGATCGAGTGCGACGGGAGCATCTGCACGTGCCGAACCGACGGCGTCGAGACCGGTGGTTGCACGGACGTGCTGAGCATGTGCGACGAGCCGAGCCTCGCCGATGTCACCGCTTGCTGCGGGTGACGTCACTCGAGCACGGCGAAGCTGGTCTGGACCTGCTCGCGGTGCTCGTCGCTGAGGTTCGCGTAGAGCATGCAGTGGACCGGCGGCGCGCGAGTGATGCACTGCGCGCGCAGCTGGGTGCCGTCGGCGGTCCAGGTCAGCTGCTGCGCAGGCGAGCCGGCGAGCGTGGTCTCGCTGCGCTCGGGATCGCCGGGCGGGGCCGTGATGCCGACGTCGCGCAGCGCTTGCTCGAGGGCGCTCGCGATCGCGGCTTGGTCGTCGCTGATCGGGTCGAGCGTGATCGACAGCAGCTGGCGCTCGCCGTCGGACCACGCGTGGATCTGGCCGAGGCCGACGTCGTGGGGCTGCGGCGGGCCGGCGAAGCCGGGCGGGAGCTGGAAGGAGAAGCCGTGCAGCAGATCGCTGTAGGTGCGACCGGCGAGGCGGGTGCGCTCGAGCTCGGGCGTGTAGTCGAGGCCATCGAAGGCGGCGTCGATGGTGGCTTGGCTGGTCGGCGAGT
>DATLLB010000909.1:0-4192 GCA_035538075.1 Enhygromyxa sp. | reverse complement strand
GTCGATCACCCGCGCACTATAAGGGTTTTCACGGATCGCAGGAGCCCCGAGGGGCGACCGGACTGGTGGGGTCCCGGCACGGGTCCGCCCGGGCCGGGGGCGGCCAGCCGAATGGCCGCCATCAAGATTTAGTAGTCGCCGAAGGCGACGATCGAAGCTCGCGAAGCAGGGCGGCCTCCGGACTCTCGGGCGCCGGCTCGTCGGCGTAGTCGAAGCGCACGCACGGCGGCAGCGACATCAGGATCGACTCGGTCCGTCCGCCGGTCTTGAGCCCGAACAGCGTGCCGCGATCGTGGACGAGGTTGAACTCGACATAGCGCCCGCGGCGAAGCTCCTGCCAGTAGCGCTGCGCAGGCGTCCACGGCGTGCCGATCCGGCGATTGACGATCGGCAGGTACGCGCTCAGGAAGCGCCGTCCGGCGTCGCGGACGAACGCGAACACCTGCTCGCGCCGCTCCGCGTCCGCGCTCGAGACCCACAGATAGTCGAAGAAGATGCCCCCGACTCCGCGCCGCTCGCCGCGATGCGGCAGGTAGAAGTAGCGGTCGCACCAGTTCGACCACGCCGGGTAGTCGGCGACGCTCGGGTGCTCGTCGCAGACCTGCTGCCAGCTGGCGTGGAAGTGCTCTTTGTCCTCGACGTGAAAATAGTAGGGCGTGAGATCGGCCCCGCCTCCGAACCACGCCTTGTCGCCATGCTCGAGGTGGCGGAAGTTGGCGTGCACCGTCGGCACGTGCGGGTTTTGAGGGTGCAGGACCAGCGACACGCCGGCGGCCCAGAACGCGCGACCGCTGCCGGGCACCTGGGCCGCGAACTCCTCCGAGAACTCGCCGTCGACCTCGGAGAAGTTGACCCCGCCCTTCTCGATCACCGCGCCGTTGGCCAGCACCCGCGTTCGGCCACCACCGCCGCCTTCGCGCGTCCACAGATCCTCGTGAAACGAGGCGGTGCTGCCGTGCTCGCGCTCGAGCGCCTCGAGCCCCGAGCAGATCTCGTCCTGCAGCGAGCGCATGTACCTGGCGACGTCCGCACGAAACGGTGCGTTGGCGGGATCGGTCATGCGCGGGAGTGTAGTGGCTTCCCGCGTCGAGCCACGCGCAAAAGCGTCGGCTCAGCCGCGACTGATTTGGCCCCCCGCGGCCGTCTCAGTTTGAGCCGCGGGCGGCCGCTTCGCGGCCGTTCGCTCGCTCTGCGAGCGAACGGGATCGGCACATAGTTGCTGGCCGCACGTGGAGACCCCCGAGGGGGTCTCGCCTATTTCTACCATCGCGCTCGACCGCTCAGCGCTTGCCGGCGAGGGTGTGCTTCATCCTGTTGTAGGTCAGCCCGGTCGAGACGCCGTTGACGAACATCACGATCACGATCGCCTTGACGATCAAGCCGTTGAACAAGCTGCTCGGCTCGATGATCGCCTCGACGGCCATGATGGTGATCCAGAACCCGAGCCCCACCAGCACCGCGTTGAGCGGATCCTTGCGGGCCCAGATCGCCAGCGCGCCGAAGATGACGCCGAGCCCGAACGTGAACACCATCGCCATCGGCTCGACCAGCGCGCCCGCGACGTAGAGGATCGCTCCGCCGATCAGCTGGACCGCGGCGAGCAGGACCAACACCGCGCGGGCGTGCTTGGCCAGCTTGTCGAGGCCATCCTGCGGAGAGCTGACGATCGAGCTTCCTATCATGTCGCCAGCGTATCACGGGTGTGTGATACGCTGGCTGCATGAAGTGGCTCGGTCGGGCGTCGATTCTCTTGTTGCTCGCGAGCTGCCAGAGCGAGCCGCCGCCGGTCGAGCGCAGCGAGCTCGAGCAGGCAGCCGAGGCGCTGCTGCAGCTGCACAACGGCGACGAGGGCTCCGCCGCACGCTTTGCCAAGCACCCGGCGTCGATGGTCCATCGCATGGCTTGGTTTCGCGAGCAGATCGGTGCTTGCGATCGCTACGAGCTCTATCGCAGCTTCGGGCCCGAGCGAGCGCGGTTCGTCTATCACTGCGATCGCGGTCAGCTCGAGGCGCTGATCGGTCTCGCCGATGACGGCCGCGTCAAACAGCTGCTCACGGGTGCTCGCGGCGTGAACCCACCCGCGGAGGTGCGCGCCGCCGCCGAGCGCTGGCTCGACTCACCGGACGCTGCCGCCGAGGCTGATGGTTGCCGCATCGATCGCGTCCACCTCGGGAGCGTCAGCGGTGCGCTGTTCGTGCTGGTGTGTCCGGACGGCGAGAAGACGCTGAAGACCGAGCTCGATCACGGCGGCATGCCGCGGCACATCGAGGTCTTCGATCGCGCTCTCGACGAGTGGCGTGTGCCTGTCCACGCGGGCTGACGGCGCCCAAAACAATCAGGCGAGCCGGACCAGCAGGCGCGTGAGCAGCCAAGCAAACGCGAGCGCGCCATCGGCATCGTTGGCCGCGCGGGCGAGCATGAACGCCGGCTCGGCGAGGTGCAGTCCGAAGCCCTCGCGCGCGAGCACCCAGTCGAGCGCCAGCCGAGCGGTGCGGGCGTTGCCGTCGGCGAACGGGTGAAAGAAGCAGACGTCGAGGTAGACCCGCGCCGCGCGAATCGTGATCGGCACGCTCGCGTCGTTGGCCTCGCTCAGGTACGCGACGAAGGTCGGCTCACCGACCTCCGTGCCGTAGCGCTCGCGGCCGTCCTTGGCGTACGCGTCGGTGTCCCGGTAGCGCGAGTGCTGCTGGCCGAGCAGCATCGCGTTCCAGCGCGCGAGCAGATCGAAGTCGAGCGGCTTGTTCGAGCGCGCGGCCTTGCGGCACGAACCCAGCGCCGCGCGCATGCGATCGGCCCGGACGCGATCGCGGCGGCGCTCGAGCCCTTCGATGAAGCGCCGATGCCCATCGCCTGGCGGACGCAAGCTCGCCCACGTCGGCTCGTGAGCGAGCCCTGAGAAGGCCTGACGTCGCGCGCCGATCCACATGTGCGTGGCGTCGGGCTGCACGGCGTCATAGCGACGCACGATCGTCGCGCCGAGCTCGGTGCACGTCGATCGGATCTGCGCGGCGTTCGGCTTGACCCAGCTCTCGAAGTGGCCCGACACGACCCGCTCGAGCTCCGCCTCCGCGCTCGCGTCGTCGAGCGCCCAGGCTTGCAGATACCAAGCGAGCACCGCGACGAAGCTGCCGTACCAGGCGTCGTGGGCACCGGTCCGCTCGATCACCCACGCGACCAGCTTTGCGCCGGCATGCTCGACGACCTCCGCGAGCGGTGCCGCGTCGTCGGGCCGCAGCGCCTCGAACTCGCACGCGAGCGCCTCGATCGTGGCATGCCACTCGCGTACCGCGGCGAGGATCCGCGCGACCATCGACTCGGCCGTCTCGTCCCGCCGCACGCTCGTCCACGCTCGATTCAGACCGCCGTCGCTCGTCGACCAGCACCAGCCGCTCGCCCACATGCCGAGCTGCTCGATCAGAACCCGACTGATCTCGTCCTGGATCAGCCACGCCGCCTTGTCGGATCCCGTCGCGCGGGTGAGCTCGACGGCGAGCTTGCGAAGTGCTGGCTCGACCGCACGCAGCTCGACCGGCCCGCGTCCGCGGGCGAGCTCGTCCCAGGTCAGCGGGTAGAGCCCGTAAATCACCAGCTCACGGCTCGTCCCACAGCGCGGCTGGGGCGGTCAGCTCGATGTCCCAGAACGTCGAGCCATCCTCGGCGACGTAGAGCGGGACATCGTAGTCCTTCAAGCACGGCAGTCGGATCGGCAGCAGCTCGAACCCCTGCCCGTTCCAGATCTGCAGCGAGACCGATTGGCTGGGGTCGAGGTCCAAGCTGGCGCCCTCGCACAGGCCACCGCCAGGAAAGAACCGCAGCTGAAGGGCCTGCGGCTCGGCGTACGACTCGCCGACGTACGCCATCCCGTTCGAGTACACCTTGGCCATGTAGGAATGCCGCGGATCGCAGAGATTCTGCGCGGCCGGGCAGAACATCAGCAGGTGGCAATTCTCCGGGGCGAGATGGAAGTTGGGCGCGCTGCTGGTGTGGATCTCTGCGAGCGACTGGGTCTTGAACGGGAAGAAGTCCTCGAGCGGCAGCGGCATCAGGCACAGCTCTTCGATCGGGTCGCCGTCGCCGTCGCCATCGCCATCGCCCGAGTCGCCGTCGCCATCACCGGAGTCGCCGTCGCCATCGCCCGAGTCGCCGTCGCCATCACCGGAGTCGCCATCACCATCACCGGGATCGCCATCAC
>DATLLB010000908.1:0-4969 GCA_035538075.1 Enhygromyxa sp. | reverse complement strand
CAGAGCCTCTGCCACATGATCGCCGCGGTCGCTGGCGTCCCGCGGCTGTTCGAGTCCGTCACCGCCCTCGGCGACGGAGGGCTGCCCGACCTGTTGGTCGCTGGCTTCGTGCAACGAGCCGAAGCGCTGCTCAGCGAGGGCCTGCGCCGCGACTACGTCGAGCGACGCGAGCGGCTGGCGGTCCTGCGCGGCCGGCTCGATCTGCCAGCGCACGTGCGCCGACCGGAGGCGCTGGTCACCGACCTGAGCTGCCGCCACGAGGACTACACGCTCGACACCCCGTTCAACGCCGTGCTGCGGCAGACCGCCGAGGCCTGCCACAGCCGCTGGCCATCGATCGCCGGTCGGTTGTTGCGGCTGCGTCATCGCCTCGCCGCGCTGCCCGGCGCTCGGCTGCGGCCCGAGGACATCGATCGCTTCCGCTACGACCGGCTCACCGAGGTCTACCGACCGGTGCACGTATTCTGCCGGTGGATCCTCGCTAGCACGCAGCTGGGCCTGGGCGGCGAAGCTCGAGCGCCCGGGGCCAGCTTCGTGGTCGAGATGGCGCCGCTGTTCGAGCGCTTCGTGTCGCTGTCGCTGCGCGCACGCTTGCCGCCGCCGTGGCACGTGAAGCTGCAGGAACGCGTGGCGCTCGACCAATCGCGTGCAATCGGGCTGCGTCCCGATGTGGTGGTGTATCGCGGCGATCAGCCGGTGGCCGTCGTCGATGCCAAGTACAAGCTGCGCGACGGCGGTGGGCCCAAGAATTCCGACGCGTACCAGCTGCTCGCGTATGCGCGACGCTACGGAGTGAAGCGGGTGTGGTTGGTCTATCCCGATGATCCGGTCGGCGAGCGCGTGCTCGTCATGCACGACGGGACGAACGAGATCGTCAGCGTGGGACTCGACCTCGCCGCGCCATGGGAGAACGTCGAGGCGGAGCTCGATCGGCTGGCCGCGAGCGTCCGTGCGGCGTCCTAATACCTGCGCTTTGAAAGCTCGACGAGCGTCTCTTTGAGCGACTCGCGAGTGTGCCGCTGCCGTCGCTCTTCGCCGTCATGCTGCCCCAGCAGCAGCTCGAGCGCGTGCTTGGCCTTCTGCTTCTCGGCCACGCTCAGATCGAGATCGGCCGGCTTGTCCTCGGTCAGCATCTCGAGCATGTACTCGATGCCCTTGCGGACCGTGTCCTTCTGCTGCCGGTAGTAGTCCTCGCGCATGCGCGCGAAGTAGTCGGGGAAAATCTCGGGATAGAGCGGATCTTCGTTGGGATGCGAGAGCGCCCAGGCGCCGATGCGGCCGAGGAGGTCCTCGCGGAAGCCCTTGCCGGCGTTCGGATCCATCGACTTCTCGAGCTCGCGCATGAACTTCTCGTCGGGGTCGCGGAGCTGGCCGGTGACCTTGTCGAAGATGCGCTCGCGCTTGACGTGGTGGCTGGCGTGCACGACGTACTTGCGGAACAGGTCGAGGTAGCGCTCCTCGTCGACCAGGCCGAGCGCCTCGCGGACCTCCCAGTCGGAGAGATCGAGCCAGCGCCCGTAGGCGACCGCGGTGATCGAGTTGTCGACCCCGTCGAGCAGATGAAAGCCGCCGCCCGAGTGCGGCAGGTGCATCCAGCGGTGGTTGATGTGATCGGCCAGGTACTCGCGCAGCTGCTCGAACAGCCGCGGCACGGTCACGCAGCAGCCCTCGGGCAGGTTGGAGGCGGCCGCCAGCAGCACGTTCTTGAGGTCGCGGACGCTCGCGCCGAAGCTGCCCTCGTAGTCGCCGAGCAGGTGATCGGAGCCCTCGACGCGGACGATCGCATGCTCGAAGCGCTCGGCGTAGAGCTCGGGTACCGAGGCCAGCAGCTCGCGGGCCTCGTCGCTCGACAAGCCCTGCGGCACGCGACCGTAGGCGTAGAGGTCGGCCTTCTCGAGCGGGCCGATGCGCTCGAGCACGGCCTTGATCTTCTTGGGGTACTTGCTCGCGTCGGGCCGACGCAGGCGCGTCATCACGCCCCACAGCGCGAGGATCCGGGGCACGTGCGGGGCGATGTGAATGCCTCGCAAGAGGTCGCCGACCTGCTCTTGATAGATCTTCCGCTCGACCCGGTAGTCGAGCAGGTACGGGACCGAGATCAGATCGAGGCGCGCACGAAAGCTCTGATACTCGGCCGATCGGCGGGCCCGGAACTCGAGCAGGTTGATGTCGTTGCCCGAGCCGGTGAACACCAGATCGAGGCCCATCAGCACGTGGTCGAGCACCACTCGGGCGCTCTCGGTCGCGGTCAGCAGGTACTTGTAGTGCTCGTAGGGGCGCTTGAGCAGATCCGAGAAATTGATGATGCCGCGCTGGGCGTCGACGAGGTCGCCCTGCATGCCGTAGAGCACCTGACCGGCGACCGAGGGCGGCAACGAAGCGAACGCGCGATCGCCCGTGACCGGGAACGATCGCGCGTCGACGCTCTGCTTGGGCTCGACGTCGACCAAGCCGCTGCGATAGGTGCGGCTCAGGTACAACCGCTCGACCTGCACGTGCTGGTAGACCTTGCGCAGGTCGCCTTGATAGGCGTTGAGCAGCGCGTCGAAGATCTTGCGGTTGCGGGTCGAGAGCTCGCCGTTGCGGATCACGTGCGAGACCACGAAGTCCGAGTCGTTCCAATCAGCGGCGGAGTCGCGTGAAGCAGAGAACAGCTCGTCGAGCAGCTTCTGCCGGGCGGCGATCGGGAGCAGATAGATCGGGTGGTCCTTGTTCTCGTCGCTCAGGCGGGCCTGAATGACGTCGCTGTCGAGCCGGGCGAAGCTGTCCTCGCCGATCACCTCGCGCAGCGGCTTGGACCCGAAGCCGATGCCGCCGCCGGCCTGCTCGCGGGTGGGGAACACCCACGCGAAGCGATAGGCGATGCCGGCGTCGGTCTTGGAGTAGGCCTCGAGCCCGGCCTGCAGGCACTCGAGCAGCGTGCTCTTGGCGCTGCCGTTGGGCCCGTGCAGCAGGACCAGCGAGTCGACGCGCCCGAGCCGGCAGTAGCCATCGAGCACCTCATAGAGCTGGTTCTGCGCGCGCTCCTGCCCGACCAGGCGCGGGCCCTCTTCGTACTTGCGATCGAACAGCACGAAGCGCGTGACGGTGCCCTGCGGGGTGCGGACCTCCTCGCGGCCGAAGTGATCGAGCGCGTCGCGGACGTACTGCGCGGCGTTGCGAGCGTGCGTGCGTGGGTGCGAGAGCAGCAGCTCGAACCACTCGTCGAAGCTCAGGATCCGGCCGCCGGCGGCGAACTCGGTCGCGACCTGAGAGGCGAGACGAGCGAGCCGATCGTGCGCGTCGGGAGAGTTTCGATTTGAAGTGGTGGCCATCGGCAGCTCACTTGACCGCGACTTGGAACTCGAGCTTCTCGGTCTTGGGCACGCAGGCCTCTTCCTGGCAGACCGCGAACTTGAACTCGCCCGTGAAGGTCTTGTCGCCGGCCTCCGACGGCGTGAAGGCGACCGCGAACTCCAAGCTCTGCTCGTCGAGCTTGATCGCGTCGCCCTTCTCGAGCTTCGGCTTGGCGACGGTCGCACCGGCCGGCGGCGTGATCTCGAGCTTGGCGGGGTACTCGAGGTTCATGTGCCACTCGCCCTGCGGGATCACGCGAATGCTGACCTTGCTCTCCTGCCCGACCTTGGCCTCTTCGGGGTCGATCTGCAGCGCGTATTCCTTGCTGGTCGCGGCTCCGTCGGCTGCGACCGCGACCTTGCCCTCGCCCTCGACCGGCTTGCCCTCGATCTCGGCCGGCTGCACGCCCTCGCTGGGCTGCTTGGCGGTCGCGTCCTTGCCCTTCTCACCGGTCTTGGCGGGTGCCTCGCCGCCGCTGCCCGCACACGCGATGCTGAGGGTGAAGAGCGAGAGGGTCAGGACACGCGCGAGCTTGGACATGGGCACGCAGTACACCTCAGGGCCTCTCGAATCGCAACCGCACGGCGGTTGTGA
The DNA here is from genome assembly GCA_035538075.1 of Enhygromyxa sp. Classification (GTDB taxonomy): domain Bacteria; phylum Myxococcota_A; class Polyangia; order Nannocystales; family Nannocystaceae; genus Plesiocystis. The sequence continues at coordinate 1,039 of DATLLB010000908.1, read as the reverse complement.
CCTCGCCCCGAATCACGTCGGAATCGACCGTAATAGGCGCGAGCACCGCGGACAACGCGGGCGGAGCCTCCGCCCGCACGACGACGTCGCCTGCCGGGATGCCGTCGACGCGCCACTCGCCGCGTCCGTTGCTCTTTGTCTCAGCCAGCAGATCGCCGCCGGTGGTCCGGATCTCGATGGTTGCGTTGCTGACCGGATCGCCGATGTCATCGTCGATCGTGCCGCTGATCGAGCCGCCCTCGATCAGCTCGATCGTGACGCTGGCAGTGCCGCTCGGATCCTCGCGCAGCGACTGCTGATGCACGACCCAACCCGGCGCCACGACCTCGAGCTCGACCGCACCGCCGAGCAGTCGATCGAGCTGGGCGAGGCCCTGCTTGTCGGTCGTGGCGGTGACCAGCGGGCCCTTGCCGCGATCCGTGGTCGCGCGCAGCTGGGCGCCTGCGATCGGCTGGCCGCCGCCGGCCGAGCGCACCAGCACCGCGGCGCTCCAGCCGGTCTCGAGCGTGACCTCGTGACGCAGCCCGCCCTGCTCGTCGATCTTTGCCCGCGCTTCGTTGGGCACGTAGTCGCCGTGGGCGAAGCCGATCTCCACCGGCCCGGGGGCGAGCTGATCGAACTGGTAGAGGCCGCGATCGTCGGTCCAGGTGATCACCGAAGGCGAGAGCCCGTCGAGCGGACGCAGCTCGACCTCGACGTTGGCGATCGGCTGGTTGTTGCCATCGACCACGCGGCCTTCGAAGCGGCCGGCCGCGGCCTCGAGCTCGAGCTCGAGATCGACGCCCGCACCCTTCCCGCTGCCGAGATCGACCTCGACCTGCTTGGGGATCATCCCGGGTCCGCGCAGCACCAGCACCTGCTTGCCGCGACGATGACCGGCATCGAACACGCCGCGCTCGTCGGTGCGGATGCCTGGCTGGTCGTAGCGCTCGAACTCCACGCCACGGCCGGCCAGCTCGGCCATCGTCGCGTCCAGGTCGGCGCCAGGTCGGACACCGCCAGCACCGCCTCGATCCGGCTGTCCCGCAGTCCCATCGCC
>DATLLB010000907.1:0-2351 GCA_035538075.1 Enhygromyxa sp. | reverse complement strand
ACACCGAGACGAGCGCGAACGGATATAGGCCGCGAGCGCGACCGAGCTGGCCGATCGCGTCGCGAAAGCCCTCTGTGTGCGAGCCACCTTGCCGGTTGTGGTCGGTATTGGTGTAGCCGAGCACTCGACTGCCGCTCGCCTTCACCCACGTCCAGCCAATGTCGCAGCGAAGCTCGCCTGCGACCGCGCTCGCGAGCAAAGCCGGTCGTGGGATCCCGGAGGGGGCGAGCTGCTCGATCCACGAGGCTGGGCCGCGCGGGTACACGTACTTGTGCGTGTGGCCGCGGTCGCGATTGCATAGCTCCACGTGCACCCCTGCGTAGAGGCCGGCGAGCACTTGTAGCCGCTCGACCAGCCGCCCGTAAATCCACCTCGTGCTTGCGAAGATGAGCTCGTCTGGGATCATCCGCATGCGGCAGCCGTGCGCGGTCGTAGGCGTGAACGTTCGGGGCCCGGCTTGCAGCTCTCCGCGGGCGTAGTCGCTGCGCAGCCCGACACCGTCGGCCCACAGCTCGAACACGAACTCACGCGAGAGCGCGTTGCTGACCGGCACAAAGTTGCAGCAGTGAAGTGCAGACGGACGCCCGGGCCACGGCTCCTCGGCCACGCTTCGCATCTGCACCGGATCGGGCACCGGCATGCGCCGGTCGTCTTCGATCGTCAGCGCCTCGCCCTCGATCGTCACCCTGAAGCTGGTCGGCTGTTGTCTCCCCTCAAAAATGTCGCGCAGCAGCCGATGCGCGAGGTGGTGAAGGCCCAGTTGGTCGACGTCGCCGATGTACATGCCCGGGCGTCGCCGGATCGCGTCGGCACCACGCATCACCACGTCATGCGCGTCGTTGTCGGCCACCTCGAGCCCTCAGTTCTCTTCGGCGCGAGGCAGCGAGCTGACGTCATCGGCGATCTCGCGCAGCACCGACCGCCCAACTTCGGCCAGCGCCGCGCGAGCAGCCTCGGCATCACCCCCGAGCCTTCGCCGATCGGCGAGGTTGCTCTCGAGCAGATGCTCGACCATCGCGACCACCTGCTTGCGCATGCTCTCGCGTCCAGCCTTGAAGGCAATCCGCGCGACCTCTTCGTCGTACGCGTCGAACGTGTAGGGGGTCTGCTCGTGCGAGGCCTCGAGCTCCCGCCAAAAATCGTCGAACTCCGCCCAGATCAGGACTTGCAACGGTGAGGGATCCGAACTCGACATGGTCACCCGGCGATCGAAGCGAGCACGTCCACGCTACCACGGTCCGCATGCCTAGCCACCAACTTCGGAGCGCGGGTTGGCCGGCCGTCCGGCTCGGCCAACCCGCAAGGGCGCAGACCGTCGCGCAAAAACGGCGCCCGAGGCGACTTCGTCAGAGGCCCATCTGCTTGGCGATGATCACCTTCATGATCTCGTTGGTGCCCGCGTAGATGCGCTGCACCCGAGCGTCCATGTATGCGCGCGAGATCGGGTACTCGAGCATGTAGCCGTAGCCGCCGAAGAACTGCAGACACTCGTCGACCACGCGCCCGAGCATCTCGCTCTGCCAGAGCTTGGCCATCGAGCACTCCTTGACCAGGTACTCGCCCTTCGCGTGGCGGCGGATGACAGCGTCGAGGAAGTGACGGCCGACCTCGATCTCGGTCGCGCACTCGGCCAGCTTGAACTGCGTGTTCTGGAACTTGGTGATCGGCCGCCCGAACGCCTCGCGCTCCTTGGCGTAGGCGAGCGTGTCGGTGAGGATCTGCTCGGCGCTCGACTGGCACATCAGCGCGACGACCAAGCGCTCCTGCTGCAGCTTCTGCATGAGCATCATGAAGCCGGCGCCCTCGGGCCCGAGTCGGTTGGCGGCCGGCACGATGCAGTCCTCGAACGCGAGCTCGGCGGTGTCCTGCGAGGGCAAGCCCATCTTGGCCAGCTTCTTGGCGCGGATGAACCCGGGCGCCGAGCCCTCGACCACGAACAGCGAGACCGCGCGGTGCGGATCGTCCGAGTTCTCAGTCTTGGCCGCGACGATGCACAGGTCGCAGAGCATGCCGTTGGAGATGAAGGTCTTCGAGCCGTTGAGCACGTAGTGATCGCCGTCGCGCTTGGCGGTGGTCTTGATCGCCGCGAGATCGGAGCCGGTGTTGGGCTCGGTCATCGCGATCGCGGTGATCAGCTCGCCGCTCACACAGCCCGGCAGCCAGCGAGCGCGCTGCTCGTCGGAGCCGAAGCTGTGAATGTAGGGCACGCACACGTCGGAGTGCAGCGGGATCGCGAAGCCCGACTCGTAGATGCGCGTCAGCTCTTCGCTGACGATCACCGAGTGCAGGAAGTCGCCGCCGGGCCCATCCCACTTCTCCTCGAGCCACGGGCACAAGAGCCCCGCTTCGCC
>DATLLB010000906.1:0-5127 GCA_035538075.1 Enhygromyxa sp. | reverse complement strand
CTGTTCGTGAGGCCTCGGCCTCGCAGCTGAAAGCCCGCGGGTGTGAGCCAGTTGGCCGTCGGTGACACGCTCCCCCATGGCCGCGCTCGCGCTCGCCGTGGCGGTGGCCCTGGGCTGCCGCGCGTCGAACGAGGACCTCATCACTCCGATCACGGCCGAGGCCGATGTCGCGCCCGAGGTCGCAGACGACGACTCGCGGGACTTCGGCGAGGCACCGATCGACGAGCGCTCCGACGGGCTGTTCGCCTATACCGACCCTGGCGAGCTGCCGCGCCTGATGCTCGCGGGCGATGAGCAACAGCAGCTGCCGCTGCGCCACACCGACGTCGACGCGCGTGTTCGCGGGCACGTGGCCGAGGTGCTCGTCACGCAGACCTTTCACAACGATCGCCGTGAAGCGATCGAGGTCATCTACACCTTCCCGTTGCCTGAGAACGCGGCCGTCGCCGACATGCGCGTGGTCATCGGCGAGCGGGTGATCGAGAGCGAGGTGCAGCGGCGCGAGCAAGCCCGCCAGACCTACGAGGACGCGCGCAGCGAGGGATACACGGCGGCCTTGCTCGAGCAGCAGCGGCCCAACGTGTTTCGGCAGTCGGTCGCCAACGTGCCGCCGGGCGCGACGATCGAGGTCGAGCTGAGCTACCTGCAGACGCTCACGCAGGACGCAGGCACCCACGAATTCGTGTTTCCGATGGTGGTCGGTCCGCGCTTCGTCCCGCCTGGATCGCCGCCCGCGGACGCTGCGATCACGCCGCCGATCCTCGGCGACGGCCAGCGCACCGGTCACGACGTCTCACTCACGCTCGCGGTTGATGCCGGCATGTCGGTCACGAGCTGGGACGCGCCGAGCCACACGGTCACCGAGATCGCGACGGCGCAGGGCTTCTCCGCGCGGCTGGCCGACGCCGAGACCATCCCCAACCGCGACTTCGTGATCCGCTGGGACGCCGCCGATCAGCAGCCGCGCGCGACCCTCTACCTCGGCCCGAAGGACGAAGCGGGGCTCGGCCACTTCAGCATGGTCGTCATGCCGCCCAAGCTCGAGCTCGACGCGCTCGTTGGCCGGCGCGAGATGATCTTCGTCGTCGATCGCTCGGGCTCGATGAACGGTGCACCGCTCGCGCTCGCCAAGCAGACGCTGCGCGAGGCATTGAAGCGCCTGCGCCCGGTCGACACCTTCGATGTCGTCGGCTTCGAGTCGCAGACCGAGCGCCTGTTCGGCACACCGCGGCCCGCCAACGAGCACAACCGCGTGCTGGCCGAGCGCTTCATCGACGGCATGCAAGCGCGTGGCGGCACGATGATGTCCGACGCGGTCACGGCCGCCCTCGCGCCGCGGCTCAGCGAGGGACGGCATCGCTACGTGCTGTTCCTGACCGACGGCTACATCGCCAACGAGGAGGAGATCTTCGCCGGCGCGTCGGCGCTGGTGCGACGGGCCGAGCAGGGTGGGGCACGAGCGCGCGTGTTTGGGCTCGGCATTGGATCGGCGCCCAACAGTCACCTGATCGCGGGGCTGTCCGCAGCTGGCGACGCCGAGCCGCTCTACGTCGGCAACCGCGAGCACCCACGCTTGGCGATCGACACCTACTATCGCTACGTCGATCATCCGGTGCTCGAGGAGCTGCAGCTCGACTGGGGCGGGCTCGCGATCGAGGACGTCTACCCGAGCGACAGCACGAGCCTGTTCGCCAGCCATGCCGTGGTCATGATCGGCCGCTACCGCGGGCAGATCGAGCGCGCGCCCACGCTCTACGCCACGGTCGCCGGCAGCGAGGAGACGATCGAGCTCGAGGTCGTGGTCGCGGCCAGCGATCACGACGATCGGATCCTCTCGACCCTGTGGGCGCGCGAGAAGATCGCCGCGCTGACGGCCGCCAGGTGGGACGCGGCGATCGACTTCGACGAGCTCGAGAGCCAGGTCACCGGGCTCGGTCTCGCCTATCACCTCGTCACCGCCTACACGAGCTTGGTCGCGGTCGATCGCAGCCGCAGGGTCGGCGATGGCAGCCCGATCGAGATCGTCCAGCCGGTCGAGGTGCCCGAGGACGTCGACGCGAAGATGGCCGGCTCGACCGTCATCGTCCGCGAAAACGTGTCCGTCTCCAACGCGCTGGCTGTCCGTCGAACCTCGGACCCAGCACCTCGTGAGCGTCGCACTCGGCTGTCGATCGGCGAGCTGATCGCCGCCGACGGTGCCAACGAGCGTGAGCTCAGGCGCTCGCTGACCCGGCGCTCGCTGATCCTCGAGGCCTGTTACCAGCAGTACGTCGGCATCGTCGGCAAGGCGGCGCTCCGCTATCGGCTGCGCTTCGACGAAAGCGGTGCGGTGGTCGGCGTCGAGCTGCTCGGCGCCACGCGCCGCAGCGAGGGGGCCCATAGGTGCATCGAAGCGGTGCTATGGAGGATCGACTGGGCCGGCCTCCCGAGCGGCGCCAACGAGCTCGAGCTCGAGCTGCGCCTGCGCATGCGCTGAATCAGCACAACAGAGCATCTCGAAGCTGATCTCGGGGGCGGCCGAGATGGTCCAGACCATCTGAATTTTGCCCAGAACGAGATCCGAGATGGTCCATACCATCTCCGAACTGCCGCCGATCAGATCGGAGATGGTCCATACCATCTCCAAACTGCCGCCGATCAGATCGGAGATGGTCCAGACCATCCCCGAACTGATACCCCCTCAGGCCCGAGATGGTCTGGACCATCTCGATTTTGCCCAGAACCAGATCCGAGATGGTCTGGACCATCTCGATTTTGCCAGAGTCGAGATCGAGGATGGTCTGGACCATCTCGAATTTGCGACTACCCAGTCGAGAGATGGTCTGTACCATCTGGCTTTTGCCCAGAATCGAGATCGAGGACGGTCTGGACCATCTCGAATTTGCAACCACCCAGTCGAGCGATGGTCTGGACCATCTGAATTTTGCCCAGAGTAGAGATCGGAGATGAAGCAGACCATCTCCGATCTGCTCGCGGCCAGTTTCGAGATGGTCTGCTTCATCTCGGAAGTCGGCGAGGGCAGCTCGGAGATGGTCTGCTTCATCTCGCGAGTCGGCGAGGGCAGCTCGGAGATGGTCTGCTTCATCTCGGGAGTCAGCGAGGGCAGTTCGGAGATGGTCTGCTTCATCTCGGGAGTCGGCGAGGGCAGTTCGGAGATGGTCTGCTTCATCTCGGGAGTCAGCGAGCGCAGTTCGGAGATGGTCTGCTTCATCTCGCGAGTCGGCGAGGCCAGTTCGGAGATGGTTTGCTTCATCCCGGGACTCGCCGCGACCAGTTCCGAGATGGTCAGCTTCATCCCGGCACTGCTCGCGGCCAGTTCCGAGATGGTCGGCTCCACGTCGGTACTGCCCGCGGCCAGCTCGGCGATGGTGTCGACCTACTCGAGTCGCTTCTTGAGCAGCTCGCCGAGGCTCCCAACCCCGTCCTTGCCGCCGCCGCTGCGCTGCGTGGCCCGGAACTGGTTGTAGTTGGCGCGGGCCTCGACCTCCTCGACGCGGCGCATCGAGAAGCGCGGCCGACCCTTCTCGTCGGTCCCGATCGCAACCACCCGCACCTGCTTGCCGACCGGGTACGCGCGTCGTGGATCGCTCCCTGGTGGGAGGTCGAGCTCGCGCGTGGGCACGATGCCTGCCCCGGTCGCGGTCTCGACGAACACGCCGAACGCCTCGACCTTCACGACCTCGGCGTCGACGACCGTCTTCTCGGACTCGGGCTTGTCGCTCGCGCCCTCGGGCGACTGCGTGGCCTGCCGCAGCGACAGGCTGATGCGCGGCGTCCCGTCGGCGCCGGGATCGATGCTCAGCACCTTGACCTTGACCTGCTCGCCGACCGAGACCACGTCGGAGACCTTGTCGACGCGGCCGTGGCCGAGCTCGGAGATGTGGATCAACCCCTCGATGCCGCCGAGATCGACGAAGGCGCCGTAGGGCTGGATGGTCTGCACGGTGCCGTCGACGATCTGCCCGCTGGACAGGTTGGACAGCGTCTCGCGGCCGGCGGACTCGCGCTCCTCCTGCAGCAGGGCCTTGCGCGAGACCACGATCGAGCGGCCGCCGTCGCGGATCTCGAGGACCTTGAACTGCAGCGTCTGACCCTCGTAGATCGAGATGTCGGGCGTGTAGGTGATGTGCACCTGCGAGGCCGGACAGAACGCTCGCTGCTTGCCGATCTGCACCTCGAGGCCGCCCTTGACCGCCTTGGTGACGGTGCCCTCCACGGGCGCGCCGGCTTCCATCGAAGCCTCGAGCTCGGCGAGGCCACCGCCGCCGAAGCGCGTCGCGAGCTTGGGCCGATCACCGCCTTGCGCGACCGTGACTCGCAGACGATCGCCGACCTTCACGGTCAGCCGTCCGTAGTCGTCCTCCAGCTCTCGGCGGTCGATCTCACCCTCGGCTCGCGTCCCAGCGTCCACGAAGATCGTGTCCTTGCTGATCTGCACGACCGTCACCTCGACCCTGGCTCCCGTCTCCAGCTTGCCGCGAGCGCCGGTCTTGGTGGTCAGCGACTGCTCGAACAGGGCCCCGAAATCCTCGTCTTCGGACATGGCCGAAGGGTGTATCACTGCTTCCTTCACGCCGTCGAGCCGGACTCGGACCGAGCTCGCTCCGCTCCGCGCGCTCCGACGGCTCGTCGGCTGAAGCGCCGACTACATTTCGATCTCGGCTTCGGCAGGCTTGAGGTCCGGCAGCTGCGGCGGACGCTCGGTGACGGTCTTGGGCTGCCACTTGGTCATGACCTCCACGTAGCCGTCCTTGCGCAGGATGATCTCGTGCTCCTTGCCGTCGCCGACCGGGACCTCGAGGGTGCACGGGGTCTCGCACTTGAACTCGCCGTCGAGGATCACGCGCGCCTGCTTGACGTTGCTGACGATGCTGGCGCGGTTCTTGGGCAGCGCGGACACGTCGACGGGCGGCTTGCCGCCGTCCTTCGCGGACATGCCCGGCGTGTCGCCGGTCTTGTCCCCGGTCTTGTCATCGTCGCCGTCGTTGGTCGCGAACAGCATCGCGCCGACGATCACGACGAACATCAGGCCGAGCCCACCGATCACCAATTTGCTGGTGATGTTGAGGCCGTGGTCGACCATGATCGGCGAGTTGGGCGAGGTCGCGCCCGTGGGCGGTACATCCG
>DATLLB010000905.1:0-6631 GCA_035538075.1 Enhygromyxa sp. | reverse complement strand
ATCAAGATCAGCGTGCGCCGCTCGGCCAGCTTTCGCACGCGCTCGAACACCTCGCCCTCGGCGTCGATGTCGAGCGCGGCGGTCGGCTCGTCGAGCACCAGGATGTCGGACTCGCGCCGCATGAACGCCCGGGCCAGGGCGATCCGCTGCCACTGTCCGCCCGAGAGATCGACCCCGCCTTGAAACCACCGGCCGAGCTGCGTACGGGCACCGTGCGGGAGCGTGGCGACCAGCTCGGACGCACCACCGTGCTCGATCGCAGCGTCGACGCGGGCGTGGTCGTCGAGGTGCGCGGCGCTGCCAAAGCCGACGTTCTCGCGCGCCGACAGCTGATACTGGTTGTAGTCCTGAAACACGACCGAGAGCCGCGCTCGCAGCTGCTCGCGCGGGTAGCTTCGCAGGTCGCGACCGTCGAGGAGGATCCGGCCCTCGGTCGGCTCGTACAGACCGCTGAGCAGCTTGATGAAGGTGGTCTTGCCCGCGCCGTTGTGACCGACCAGCGCGAGCGTCTGCCCCGGCGGGATCAGCATGTCGACGTTGCGCAGCGCGAAGCGATCCTGATCGGGGTAGCGAAAGCCGACGTTCTCGAAGCGAATGCCCTGCTCGTCGCGCTCGGGCGCGGCGGCCAGCATGCGCGGCCGCTCGGCGACCGGGATCGCCAGAAAGCCGAGCAGGTTCGACATGTAGAGGTCGTGCTCGTAGAGCGATCCGAGCGCGAGCAAGATGGCCTGAAACGAGAGCTGACCCTGGCGAAAGGCGAGCACGTACATCGTCATGTCGCCGAGCCCCAGCCGGCCGAGCGCGGCCTGCATGGCGATGAACGCATAGCAGCCGTAGAACGTGAGCGTGCCGAGCTGCGCGAGCCCGACGACCCACAGCGTGCGGCGAACCGCGAGCGTCCGCTCCTCTCGCCAGATCGTCTCGCTCACGCCCTCGTAGCGCGACAGCAGCGTCGGCGCGAGCCCGAGCATCATCACCTCCTTGGCATGCTCGTCGCTGGCGAGCACGTACTCGAGGTAGCCGAGCATGCGCGCGTCGGCGGCTCGACGGTTGCGCAGATCGAACGCCGCTCGTGAGAAGCGAAGCTCGGCGAGCGCGGCCGGGATCGCAGCGATCAACAAGAGCGCGACCGCGACCGCGCTGAAGCTCAGCAGCAGCGCGACGAAGCCGAGCAGGGTGGTGACGGCGCTGAGCAGCCCGAGCAGCTCGGCCGCGACCGCGAGCGGGCGGTGGGTGGCCTCGCGTCGCGCTCGCGTGAGCTGATCGTAGAACTCGGGATCTTGAAAGTGATGCAGCTCGAGCGTCTGGGCCTTGCGCAGGATCTCGAGATTGAGCGAGAGCCCGAGCCGCACGCCGAGCAGCGCTCGGAGCATGCCGCCGCCGCGCTGGGCCGCGGCCATGCACGCGACCAGCAGCATCTCGATCACGACCCAGAACAGCGCGCGCGAGACATCGTGGGCCACGACCGCGTCGACGATCGACTTGCCGACCCAGGCGATGCCGACCGGCAGCAACGACGCGAGCGCGAGCACGCCGATCCACAGCGCAGCGGTGCCCGGCGAGCTGCGCCAGGCCATCCGCACCGCCTGCGCGCCGCGACCCAGCCGAGCACGCAGCCCGCCCGAGCCACTGTCCTTCACGAGCTGCGCGTCGCCGGTCATCGCCATCCCTACGCCGCGAGTCGTCGTGCGCCGGGCTCGTCGAGCAGCACGTCGGCGAGCGCGATCGAGAGCGGAAAGTTCGGCGCGTTGTACTCGAGCCAGAAGCACTCGCCGGCCGGGTTGGCCTCGAGGAACACGTGGCGGCCGTCGGGCTCGACGATCATGTCGATCGCGCTGTACTGCATGCCGATCCGCTCCATGTAGCGCTCGAGCGCATGCTCGATCTCGGTCGGCAGCGTGTAGGGCGTCCACGAGCGCAGCAGCGTCACGCCGCGCTCGCGCCAGTCGATCTCCGCGCCCGCGGTGCTCTGCGAGTCGATCGCGGCCGCGAACATCCGCGTGCCGATCACGGTGATGCGCAGCTCGAGGCGCTTTTGGATCTTCTCCTGGAACACCATCGGCGCGAACCGGAGCCCCTCGAGCTTGTCGAGGTGCTCGTCGCTCAGCGAGGTCGTGAACACGACCTGCTCCTCGCCTTGCTCGTCCATGATCGGGAACGCGGCCAGCATCTTGGCGATCGCGCCGCCGGGGCACGAGGCAATGAACGCGCGCGCCTGCTCGGGATCGTTGGTCATCATCGTGCGCGGGGTTGCGAGCCCGAGCTCGCGAGCGAGCCGCTGCTGCTGCGGCTTGTGCCCGCGCTGGCGCACGAGGTCGGGCGGATCCATGACGAAGCAGGGCGCGGCCGCCAGCATCCCGCGCAGCAGCGCCTTGGACTCCTCGACGCAGCCGTGGCGCAGCTGGCGATCCATGTCCTGCGGCAGCTTGCCGGCCCAGTTGGCGCGCCGATACCAGATCGCGTCGTCGGCCTCGATGCGCAGATCCTGATCGCGCGTGCGAAAGCGGATCACCTCCGCGCCGCCGTCCTGGGAGAACTCGGCCTGCGCCTCGATCGGGAAGCGATCGGTGTCGAAGCGCATCACCTCGGCGTTGCGATCTTCGAGGTGCTTGCGCAGCTCCGGGATCATTCCGGTGATGTCGGACGAGCGGGTGATCATGACGACTTGCTTGCGTTTCATGGCTGGACTCCTGACGGGATGGGACGGATGAGCGCCTCGGCGATCGCTTCGGCGATCGGCAGGCCGAGGTCGCGCTGCAACATTCCCCACTCACCGTGGGGGTTGACCTCGAGGAACACGTACTCGCCCGAGGGCTCGACGATCATGTCGATCGCCCCCTGCCGCAGCCCGAGCTGCGCCATCAAGCGGGCCAGTCGCTCGTGCACGGCGGGCGGCAACGAGTGGGTCTCCCAGCTCGCGCTCGACTCGTAGCGCCAGTCGACGCCGCAGCGGCGGCCGTCGAGCGCACCGACGAACGCGAGGCCGTCGACCCACGCGATGCGCAGCTCCCAGGCCTTCTGCACGTAGCGCTGAAACACCATCGGGCACTGGCGCAGGCCGGCGAGCGCGTCGAGATCGTCGGCGCGGAGCAGGCGGGTCGGCAGGCCACCGCCGCCGCGCATCGAGTGGCCGAGCGAGGTCTGCAGCTTCGCGATCACCTGGCCGTCGTGCGCGTGAAAAAATTCGCGAGCGGCGGCGGGATCGTTGCTGATCAGCGTGGGCGGAATCGCGAGCCCGAGCTGCGCCGCGAGCCGCAGCTGCCGGGTCTTGTTCTCGGCGCAGCGGTTGTGGTCGATCGGATCGATCCACGGCACGTCGGCGAGCAGATCGAGCAGCCCGCGAAGGGCGGTCAGCGACTCGCGGACGGCGGCCTCGCGCTGAGCTGCGGGCATCCGCGCGTCGAGCTGCGGCGGCCACAGACGCCAAAGCCACACCGCGTCGACACGCAGCGCCTGATCGGCGAGCAGCAGTCGCGCGTCGCTGCTCGAGCCGAGCTCGGCGCTGATCGCCAGCACGCTCGGAAATTGATCGGTGTCGATGCGCAGGGCGTTCACGCCGCGCGCGAGGAGGGCACCCGCGACCCGCTCGGTGCCATACGGCTCTTGGCTGTGCGACAGCAACAGCACACATGAGCTCTCGGTCATCGCATCACCTCCGTGGTCGCGGGCGCCAGAGTCACGGATTGCGTGCTACCAGTCGGCGTCGCCGAACCACGTCGTCGACTCGTCGTCGTCGCTCGGGTACTTCTTGGTGCACTCGCTGTCGAGGCAGTGGTAGGTCGGCGCCGGCTTGGTACCACCGCCGCCGCTGGTGCTCGCGGGATCCTTCTGCGAGCTCAACAGGTGAGCGAAGAACGGCGTCGCGCCAGCTTCCTGGTTTTGCTGATCGGTTACTTTCTTGGACATTGCTTTGCCTTTCTGACCCCACCGAAGCGAGGCAGGCGGCCATTGTCGAAAGCGCGTGAGGATCTGACGTCGCGTCGACGCTGCGCGGAACCGATCAACGCGACCGCGAAGTCGCCTATACTCCGCGCGCTTTGCCGAACACGAGCCACTCCGACGAATTGCTCGGCCACCCCAAGGGCCTCTACGTCTGCTTCCTGACCGAGATGTGGGAGCGCTTCGCGTTCTACGGCATGAAGGCGCTGCTGTTCCTCTACTTGGTGCAGCACCACAAGTTCACCGACGACGACGGCTACATGCTGCTCGGCACCTACGCGGGCCTGGCCTACGCGCTGCCGTTGATCGGCGGGATGCTGGCCGATCGCTGGCTGGGCATGCGCAAGGCGGTGGTGTTCGGCGGCCTGTTGCTGGTGCTCGGTCAGCTCGGCATGGCCTACACCGGCACGCCTGCGGACGGCGTGCAGGGGCACGCGACACCCGACGCGTTCGCAGTGCAGGTCATGTACATGTCGCTCGCGCTGATCGGCGTCGGCGTCGGCTTCCTCAAGCCCAACATCTCGACGATCGTCGGTCGGCTCTACCGCGAGGATGATCCGCGTCGTGACTCGGGCTTCACGATCTTCTACATGGGCATCAACATCGGCGCGCTGCTGTCTGCGCTGATCGTCGGCTACATCGGGCTCGAGTGGGGCTGGGGCTGGGGGTTCGGGCTCTCGGGCGTGATGATGCTGCTCGGGCTCGGGCAATTTCTGTGGGGCCAACAGTTCCTGCACGGCCACGCCGAGCCGCGCGACGCAGCGCTGCTGCGGCAGCCGCTCGTGGCCGGGCTCTCGATCGAGCTGCTCATCTATCTCGGCGGCCTGCTCACGACCGTGGCGGTCTGGCAGGTGCTGCAGACCAAGCTCGATCTCGGGCCGCTCAGCGATCTGGTCGGCGGCCACGAGGTCACGCTGACCGAGGTCGTCGCGGTGGTCATGGGCCTGGCGCTGTTCGTGTGGTTCGCGGTGTTCCTGTTCTCGGGCATCAGCGCGCGCCAGCGTGGGCAGATGATCGTGCTGATGACCTTGATCGTCGTGAGCGCGCTGTTCTGGGGCCTCTACGAGCAGACCTACGGCACCTGGGTGGCGTTCTCCGAGCGCGTCATGGATCGCCACATGTTCGGCGTCGAGTGGACGACCAGCCAGCTGACCTCGGTCGGTGCGTTCTTCGTGGTCGGTCTGACGCCGCTGTTTGCGTGGCTGTGGCCGCAGCTCGATCGCCTGCGGCTCAACCCCAACGCGGCGGCCAAGTTCGGGCTCGGGCTGGTGTTCGCCGGGCTCGCGTTCGGCGTGCTGGTCTACGCGACCGATCACCCCGGCAGCGACGGCCTGGTCTCGGTCTGGTGGCTGGTGCTCGCGTACTTCGTGCTGGTGCTCGGCGAGATGGTGCTCTCACCGATCGGGCTGTCGGCGGTCACCACGTTGTCGGTCCCGCGCGTGGTCGGCTTGATGATGGGCGCGTGGTTCCTGTTCTCGGCGTTCGGAGAGATCATCGCCGGCCGCTTCGGCACCTGGGCAGCCGTCGAGCCGGAAGCCGACGGCAGCATCGCGGTCGACAAGGCCATGGCGGTCTACGCCGACGTGTTCGGCGACCTGATGTGGATCGGCGTCGTGTCCGGGCTCGTGATGCTGTCAGCCTCGCCGTTGCTGGCGCGGCTGACTCGCGAAGCGCCGCTCAAGTAGGCGGTGCTGCGATCCGCGGTAGCAGCACGGTCACGGTGGTGCCGCGGCCGAGCTCGCTGTCGACGTGCACGACCCCGCCGCAGCACTGCACGATGCTGTACACGGTCGCGAGCCCGAGCCCGGTGCCTTCACCGGGCCGCTTGGTCGTGAAGAACGGCTCGAACAGCTTCGACCGCACCTCGGGGCTCATGCCTGCGCCGTCATCGATCACGCGCAGGCGAGCGTGGGCTCGCGGCGCAGCGCAGCCCCGCTCGGGCATCGCAACGGTGTCGAGCGCCACGACGATGCTGCCGGACTCGGCGACCGCGTCGCGTGCGTTGACGACCAGGTTCGTCACGACCTGCTGGATCATCGCCTCGGTCGCGCGCACGTAGACCGGATCGGCCGCGAGCCGAACCTCGAAGCGCAGCTGCTTGCTCAGCAGCCGACGCAGCAGCGTCTCGAGCCCGCGCATGACCGCGACCAGCTCGACGTCGCGCAGCTCGAGCGGCTCTCGCCGAGCGAAGCGCAGCAGCTGAGCGACCAGCTCACCCGCGCGAAAGCTGGTCTCGACGATCTCGGCGGCCGACTGGCGCAGCTGCGGATCGACGAGCTTGGCGAGCAGCAGCTCCGCGTTGGTGCTGATCGCCAGCAACACGTTGTTGAAGTCGTGCGCGACGCCACCGGCGAGGCGTCCGAGCGCGTCCATCTTCTGGCTCTGGTGCAGCTGCGCGCGCAGCTCGTCCTGCACGGCCTGGGCCTCCAGCCGCGCGTGGTTGTGCAGCGCGAGCGAGAGCTGATCGGCGACCTCGCCAGCGAAGTCGATCTCGTGCTTCCGCCAGCGCCGCGGCGCACCCACGTGCTCGAGGCAGATGACGCCGACGATGCTGCCGGCGACGCGAATGGCCGCGTCGAGCATCGCGCCAATACCGAGCGGCCGCAGGTAGCCGTCGCTGAACTCGCGCGTGCGCGGGTCGGTGGTCGCGTCGTCGGCGTTGACGCTTCGACCGCTGCGCAGCGCGTCGAAG
>DATLLB010000904.1:0-3072 GCA_035538075.1 Enhygromyxa sp. | reverse complement strand
GGTCCAGGCAGCCCCGACATCTCAGTGAGCGACGACGTCGAGCTGCCCGCGTTGCCGACCGCCGCGCCGAGCCTCGGCATGATCGCCGGCTCGCCGACCTTGTTGATCCCGTTCGGCGTCGGCACGCCCGCGTGGGCGATGCGCTCGACCGGCGAGGCCGTGCTGCTCGACAACCTCGCCGAGCTCGACTGCGACGCGCTCGCGCTGGCGATGCCGGACGCGGACGGGGAAGGGGACAGCCAGACGGTGGCCTGCATCGCCGCAGGCGAGCTGCGAGTCGGCTCGCTCGGCCCCGATTGAAGCGGGCGGAGCCCGGCGGAAGCTGGCTATACTGCGCCGCGTGGCAGCACGGAAGAAGCTCCGCATCTTTGGCATCGCGCTCGGCGTGGTCATCTTGGGCCTGAGCGCCGCGGCCTGGTCGATGTGGCCCAAGGTCGATCCGATCCCCGAGGTGCTGCCCGAGATCGATCCCGAGGTCTCGATCGGCGATCTCGAGCTCGAGGCCCAGGGCCCGCTGCCGACCGTGCGGCTCGGCGATCTACGAGGCAAGACCGTCTACCTCTTGATCGAGGGCAAGGAGAGCATGATGGGCGGCGAGGGCAAGCAGCTGCGCCGCGCCCTGCATCGCTGGCGACTGCCCGACGACGTGGTCGGCTACAGCGTCGGCGATGCGCCGGCCGGAGCCGCGGTGATGAGCGGCAAGATCGAGCGCGACTTCGTCGGGCCCATGCGCGACGAGCTGAAGCTGCCGATCTACGTCGACTACGGCGGCAGCTTCACCGAAGCCTTCAGCATGCCGCAGGGCCACCTCGGCTTCGTGATCCTCGATCCCAACGGTGAGGTCGTGTTTCGCCAGGCCGGTGATCCCAGCGACGCGCAGCTGGCCGAGATCGCCACGCTGCTGCGCGCCGAGGAGCCCCCGCCGGGTCCGCCCGCGCCGGAGTTCGCGGTCGGCGAGCTGTCCAACGCCGCGTGCGAGGGCAAGGCCTGCGTGCTCGTGTTCCTCGACGCCAAGGTCCTGCGCAGCGAGATCCCCGGGCTCGAGGAGGGCGGCTTCGAGGGCGAGATGAAGGAGTCGTTCGAGCAGATCCGCAAGCCGTCGGTCCGCCTCGCGCGGATCCTCGCGCAGGACTGGGCTGCCGAGGATCGCAGCAAGATCGCCGGCGTCGTGGTCGGCGAAGGCGAGGGTTGGTCGGTCGAGGGTTGGGCGTTCGTGCCCGAGGCGGCCCAGGCCCGCGAGGCGTTTGCGATCGGCGATGAGGCCGGGCTGGTGATCATCGACGATCAGGGCCGGCTGGCGTTCGCGGAGCGCGGGCGCATTCCGTTTTGGAAGCTCTCGCTCGCGGCCGACATCCTCGGCATCGAGCCCAAGGAATATCGCGGGCGCGGCAAGAAGTAGAGGCGCGGTGCGACGTTCGATCGCGATGCTCGCGGTGCTGTGCTCCGCCTGTCGGATCGCGGAGGCACCCGTACTGCCCGCCGAGTCCACGGTGGCGATCGACGACCCGATCACGGCCGACGCGACGCACTCGGCCGACGAGCGCGAGCCCGACGCGACGCCGCTGCTCGATCCCGACCAGCTCGTCTACTTGCCTGCGCCCGGCAACGGCCTTTTTCAGCTGCGCCACGAGCAACCAAGCCTCGCGTTGCGCATCGAGGTCGAGCCGAGTCGAGCGGCCCATCGAGAGCTCGCCGAGCAGCTCGCCGACGGCGAAGGTCTCCGCCCGATCAGCGACGCGCAGGCCGAGCAGCTCGGGCTCGTGCGACCGGAGCACGTGTGGATGTTCGGCCGCAGCGGCCCGTGCGAGGCCGCGCTCGGCTCGGCCTATGCGATCGGCGACGCCGAAGGCTCGCTGGTGCTGGAGCTCGGCTACGTGGTCGAGCCGTGCACCGACGAGTTCGCACCGCTCGCGCAGCTCGGCGCCACACCTGCGCCGCTGATCTGGCGCGGGGCCAGTTGCTCGCAGGCCGAGCCGATCACGACGCCCGAGACCTGGCAGCACCCCGACCGCGCCGCTTACGAGCAGCTCGGCGTGTTCGACTGGCAGCCGACCGACGAGCACCCCAACCAGCCCGAGCAACGATGGGTACGCAGCTGCGGGATCGATTCGGTGGTCGCCGAGCTGGGCTGGTCGTGGGTGTGGCCTGACAGCGCCTGCTGGGAGGCCGAGCATGTCAGCCGCGACATTGGGCTGTGGCGCGACGGCACGCTCGAGCTGCTGCCGCGGCTCGAGGAGGGCGTGGCGCCGGAGCTGGTCGGCGCGCTGCTGGCCGAGGGCGCCGTGGTTGCGATACTCGCCAGCGGTTGGCCGGATCTGCACGTCGGCATGCACACCGACCAAGGCTTCGTCTGGGCGGCCAAGGTCGTCGGTAATTTCCACGACGAGGTCGTCGCCGCGAGCGATCCGTGGAGCGTGCTCGACTGCGATGATGAGCCTTAGTTTGGGGTTTGACCCCGCGCCGCGTGCGGGCCATTCTGCGGCCGTGACTCGCAAGTCTGTCCTCGTGCTGCTCGCCGTTTCGCTCTCGCCGAGCGCCTGCACCGGCGACGACGTGCCGGCCGACGGCGAGACCAGCGAGAGCGACAGCGAGACCGGGCCGCCGATCTTCGAGCCGCCCGAGGCCGAGTGTGGCAACGGCTACCTCGATCCGGGCGAGCAGTGCGACGACGCCAACCTGACCGATGGCGACGGCTGCGACAGCCTCTGCCAGATCCCCTGCGGCATGCTGTGGGAGACCTCGATCCCCTCGCCGGCGGTCGACGTGCTCCCGACCGTGGTTGACATGGCGGTTGGAGCCGACGGTACGATCGTGGTCGCCGGCCTCACCGACGCGCAGACCAGCGAGATCGACAACGACCTGTGGATGGGCGCGTGGAGCAGCGCCGGCGAGCCGCTGTGGTCGGGCAGCTACGACATCATCGAGGGCCTCGACGATGCCCCGGCCGCGGTCGCGGTCGCGCCCGACGGGGCCGTGTACTTGAGCGCCACCTTGCAGGCGACCGAGGGCACCGACATCTGGGTCGGCCGCTTCGACGAGACCGGTACGCAGGTGTGGAGCGCGACCTTCGAC
>DATLLB010000903.1:0-6401 GCA_035538075.1 Enhygromyxa sp. | reverse complement strand
GTGGTGGGCTCGCGGGCCTGCGTGGGCTCGCGCAGTGGCTGGCGCAGGAGACCAAGCTCGAGGCCGGACCGGTCGCGCCGAAAGAGAGCGGCGCGCTGCGGCAGGTGCAAGGCCGCGACTGGACGCGCTCGATCGTCGCGCTCGGGGCTGCGATCGCGACCGGACGTCGGCCGCTGATCCAGCTGCACGACGTCTACGATCAAGGCGGGGGCGAGGGCGCGTGGGTGCAGCAGCACTTCTCGACCGTCGCCGCGCTCGGCATCGCGGTGCTGGCGTTCGCCGGCGTCGACACGATGGTCCGCATCAAGGCCGCCCACCGCGAGCGCGCGGCCTATGTCGCCGAGCTCGAGCAGGAGACCACCGAGGTGTTTGGCGAGTCGCTGACGACGGCCGCGGCCGTGCGATCCAAGCTCGCCGAGGCCGAAGGTGGCGGGACCACCAACGCGATCCCGGAACGCGGCGCGCTCGAGGTGCTCGAGCTGTTGACCAAGGCCGCCACGCCCAAGGGCGGTCGGCAAGTGCCACAACCGGGCGCCATGGCGCTGCCGCCCGGCTACACGACCGGCACCGACGCGAGCGGAGGCATGGTGGTGTTCGGCCCCGACGGCGCTCCGGTCCCGCTCGACCCGACCGGCGCGCCGATGATCCCACCGGTCGGCGGCGAAGAGGACGGCGAGGGCGAGACCGAGGGCGAGCCGTCGGCACCGGCCGTGGCTCCGGTCAGCGATCCCAACGCGGGCATCCTCGCCGACGACGAGCTGCTGTTCTCGTCGGTCGACATCCGCGAGCTGAAGATCGAGGTGAGCGTGTCGGCCACGCGCGCGACGGCGCAGGATCGGTTCGCGGTCAAGCTCGACGAGTACGCCTGCATCCGCACGGTCACCGCCGGCTCGATCAAGGAACGCAACGAGCGCAAGTCGTTCGACATGTCGATCGACCACAACTGCTTCACCGGCAGCATCGCCCTGGAAGGAGCGAGCGAAGATGGCGAAGGTTGATGCCAAGCACAAAGGCCCCAACTTCTGGGAGCGACTGCAGCCGCGCGAGCGGGTGCTGGTCATGGCGCTGGCCGGCGTCGCGTTCTTGATGTTCACGATGGTGCTGATGTTCCTGCGCTTTCAGAAGCTCTCGGCGATCGACGAGGAGATCGCCGACATCCGCCAGGGCCTCGATCTCGCGCGCACCTTCGGGCCTTCCTACAAGGAGAAGCTGGCCGCCAAGCAGCAGGAGACCGAGAAGATCTCGTCGCAGAAGCTGATGTTCAGCACGCTGATCGAGCAGGCCGCCGAGGTCGCCGAGGTCAAGGTCTCCAACCAGACCGAGAAGCCCGCGGTCGAGGTCGCGCCGGGCCTGCATCGGCGCACCTACGAGTTCGATCTGCGCAGCGTCACGCTCACGCAGCTGACCAAGTTCCTGAGCACCGTCGAGGGCCAGGAGGGCCACGTGGTGCTGACCCACGGGCTCACGATCCGGTCGCCGAGCGGCAGCGAAGATCGCCTGAATGTGGACGTGGTGCTCGCGACCTACGAGCGCGCGCCGGTCGGGGCTGAGGCCCCGGCAGACGAGGGAGGCTGACATGAGCGACGACGACCGATCCATCATCCCTTCGCTCGAAGACTTTCCAGTCAACTCCGGCGGCGCAGGTCCGGGCACCAGCGGCACCGGGCTGCGGCCGAGCACCAGCATGGCCGCGGGGCTCGGGCCGTCGAGCAGCCCGTTCGCCGGCCTCGATCTGCGCGGGCTCGGCCGCAAGGTCGGGCGCGTGGCTGCGTGGGCCACCGCCCTGATCGTGGTGTTCGTGATCTCGGCCTGGGTCAGCCTGCCGACGCGCTCGATCGCCTGGCGAATCTCTCACGAGGCGCGCAAGGCCGGCTTCAACATCACCGTCGACGAGATCGCGATTCGACCGTGGGGGTCGGCCAAGCTCGGCAACGTGGTCTGGAGCTTCAAGCCCAGCCGCCCCGACTCGACGCCGGTGCCGTTCGTGATCGAGGAGCTCGACGTGAGCTTCTCGGTCATCAAGTACCTGCTGTTCGACACCATCGACGTCGAGTTCGAGGGCGCGATGGACGAGGGCACGCTGGCCGGCGCCTATTACAAGAGCGACGACGAGTCGAAGATCGCCTTCAACATCTCGGAGCTGCCGCTCTATGGCGTGCCCAAGCTGCAGGACGCCGTCAACGCGCCGGTCCGCGGCGTGTTCGCGATCGACGTCGACATGACCGCGCCGGGCAACGAGTGGGCGAAGGCCAGCGGCCGGCTCGAGGTCCACTGCTACTCGTGCACGATCGGCGACGGCGAGACCAAGCTCTACGTGCCCGGCAGCAAGAGCACCAGCATGCTGTCGAAAGGCGTGACGATCCCGGAGATCGATCTCGGCACGCTCGACGGCGTGCTGGAGATCGCGGACGGCAAGGCCGTGGCCGAGGAGTTCGGGACCGAGAGCAACGACATCGTGTTCAAGATCTCCGGCGACATCGAGTTCAAGGACCCGATCGCCAACTCGCGGCTCAACCTGCTGATCAAGGTGTTCATCGATCCCTCGCTGCGCGAGCGCAGCGACAACGTCGATCTGCTGGTCCTGACCGCGAGCCCCAAGGTCAAGATGGACCCGCCCGACGAGGGCTGGATGGGCGTGGTGCTCGAGGGCAACTTCAAGCACCGCCGCTTCCGCGGGATCAAGTCCAAGTCGCGCGCCGAGCAGCTGCGAGAGAAGCGAGACACGTCCCGGGCAGCGGCCAAGAAGCGCGCCGAGGATCGGGCGCGGCAGCGGGCCGAGCGGGAGCAGCAAAAGCCGGTGCCGCAGCCCGAAGCCGAGACCGAGCCGGAGGGGACCGAGGGTGAGGCCGAAGCGGAGGCCGAGGGCGAGAATCCGGAGATGCAGGCGGACCCGAGCGCGCTCGGCAGTCGGATCCCGGCCGAGGCCGGCGTGATCCGGGAGGAAGAGCGATCCGACGAGGGCGGGGAGCAAGGCGGCGAGGGAGGCGACGAGGTCGGCGAGCAGCCGAGCGAGGAGGAGCAGCCCGAGGAGGAGCAGCCAAGCGAGGAGCAGCCCGAGGAGGAGCAGCCGAGCGAGGAGCAGCCGAGCGAGGAAGAGGCGCAGCAGTTCCCGCAGTGACCGTTTGCACGACTGTGACCGAACCAGGCGATACTGCGAGGCATGACCTCGCTGCCGATCCGTCGCCTGCCCCGCACACTTCGTCGCCGTCGCGCGACCATCTCGCGCCGTCGAGCCCTGCAGGGTCTTGGGGCGCTGGTCGGCGCGGCGAGCTTGGCTGCGTGCTCCGATGACGCGCCCGCAAGCGAGGGCGAGACCGAGAGCGAGACCGGTGACGGCGACGGTGATCAAACCGGCGACGGCGATGGCGATGGCGATGGCGATCCGACTGGCGATGGGGATGGCGATGGCGACGGCGACGGCGATCCCTACGAGGTCTGCGAGACCAGCGATCTGACGGCCGAGGAGCTGCTGTCCGGCATCGACCACATCGTGGTCGTGATGATGGAGAACCGCACCTTCGATCACTTCTTCGGCGCGCTCTCGCTGCGCGAGGGCTTGCCGGTCGACGGGCTCACCGGTGCCGAGAGCAACCCGACCGTGATGGGCGACCCGATCGCGGTCTTCAACACCAACAAGTGGGTGCACGAAGAGGATCCCCCGCACGGCTGGACGGCCTCGCACGCGCAGTTCAACGCCGGGGCCAACGACGGGTTCGTGCGCGAGTATCAGCTCGACGGCGCGCAGCAGTACACCGAGGCGATGGGCTACTACCTGCGCGAGCAGCTGCCCGTCTATCACGCGCTGATCGACGAGTACATGCTCTGCGATCGGTGGTTTGCGTCGGTCATGGGCCCGACCTGGCCCAACCGCTTCCACCTGCACTGCGCCACCTCGGACGGCGTGCAGAGCAACGAGGCGATCAGCGGCGTGCCGAGCATCTTTGATCAGCTGAACGAAGCCAATGTCTCGTGCCGCTACTACGCCTCGGGCCTGCCCTTCGTGGCCACCTACGGCACGCCGCTGACCTCTCCGCACGTGCAGGTGATCCAGCAGTTCTTCACCGACGTCGAGAACGGCGAGCTGCCGAGCTTCTCGATCGTCGACCCGGTGTTGACCGCAGGCGCGACGATCGGCAACGACGATCACCCGCCGGCCGACGTCCGTGACGGACAGGCCTTCATCGCCTCGATCTACGATGCGCTCGCGGCCTCGTCCCACTGGGATCGCTGCCTGCTGGTGGTCATCTACGACGAGCACGGCGGCTTCTACGATCACGTGCCGCCCCCGCAGACCTTCGAGCCGCAGCACCCTGGCTTCGAGCAGCTCGGCTTTCGCATCCCGGGCTTCGTCGTCGGTCCGCAGGTGCGCTCCGGCTGCGTCAACGGGACCGTGTTCGATCACGTCTCGATCGCGGCCACGGTCGCCAAGCGCTGGGGCCTCGAGCCGCTCAACGAGCGCGTGGCTGCGACCGCCGATCTGTCGAGCTGCATCGATCCGGAGCTGATCGACAGCCCGCGACCGCCGGTCTCGCTGCCGCGGGTGGTCCTGCCGCGGACGCCGACCATCTACGTGCCGGGGGCCAACTTCGGCGGACAGCTCGAGCTCGCCGCCTACGTGGCCAAGCGCGATCCGGCGGGCGAGCGGGGGTGGATCAAGCGCTCGATCGAAGCTCGCGAATTCCTGCACGACCGGTACCGCCGCAAGGCGTGAAGCGGCCACGCCCTGACAATCCTCGCGGTCGGTGTCACCGATCGCGAGGACGTCGGCAAAGGGTGGCTCGATGAATCGCCATCGCCTCCCCACACTCGGCGGCGCGCTGCTGCTCGGTGCCATCACGTCGATGTCCTCCCTCACGGCCCACGCGGCCGAGCCGAGCGCAGGGCTGGTCGGGGGTGAGGCGGTCGAGCCCTGTGCTTGGCCCACCACTCTGCGCGGATCCTTCGGTGCAATCTTCGGTGTGAGGTGCGGCGGGGTGCTGATCCATCCCGAAGTGGTCGCGGTCCACACTGAGTGCGCCGCTGCGCCGGGCTTCGAAGGTGTGACCTTCAGTGATGGAGCGGACGGGCCCGAGCAGACCGTCGACGGGTTCACCGCTCTCACCGAGGACTCGTGCATCGTTCAGCCGGGCGCGTCGGTTGCGTTTTGTCGGCTGGCCGAGCCGGTCGACCTGCCGATCACCCCGATCGTCTACGGCTGCGAGCTGGGCATCGCGGGGGCCAACACCACGGTCGCGCAGGTTGGCTTCGGCTACGACCAGCCGCCGCCCGACGGCATGGAGACCGGTCAGAAGTACTGGGGACTCAATCACATCACCACGTTTGGCGACGACACGTTCTTGGTCTCCGAGCAGGGGCCGATCCCCTGCGGCAACTCGGATCTCGGCTCGCCCGTGTACGTCGAGTATCCCGACGGCAGCTGGCACGTGTTGGGCATCTCGATGGAGAGCGCCGACTGTTCGGAGACCACGGCCTATCGGCGCCTCGATCCCTACGTGCCGTGGGTCGAGTCGAGCTTCGGCATCGACATCACCCCTTGTCACGACGTCGACGGCAACTGGGCACCGAGCGAGGCCTGCACCGAGCTATCGCTGGCCGGCCCCGTGGGGGGCGGCAGTTGGGAGAGCTGGTGCGCCGAGACGCCGACGCTCGCCGTCAGCGAGACCTGCGGGCCCGGCTTCGAGGTCCCGCCTGCCGATCCCGTCGTGATCATCGATGCGCCTGCCGATCAGACGCAGATCCCCGCGAGCGAAGCCGTCACGATCGCCATCTCGGTGAACCACCCGATCGTCGACGTTCAGCTCGAGATCGACGGCATGCTGCAGCCGGCCGTCGACGACACCTGGCCGTACGCGTTCGCCGGGGTGCAATTTCCGGTGGGCACCTATAGCGTGGTTGCGGTCGCCGAGGGCGAGGATGGGATCGCGCGCGAGTCGGCGCCGATCGAGATCCATGTCACCGGCGACGAGCCTGGCGACGGCGATGGTGACGGCGACGGCGACCTCGATGACGAGAGCGGCGAATCCGGCGGGCAAGCCGAGGCGGAGGGCGGAGTCGCGGAGGAGTCGTGCGCGTGCCGGGCCGACACCCACGCGCCCGCGGGCTTGGCTTGGACGACGCTCGGGTTGCTCGCGCTCGTGCGAATCCGTCGTCAGCCCCGCGGGTGACGCTAGTGATGACCGATCAGCACTGAGGCTAACCAGACCCCTTGGGGCTCGCCAGCTGCGGCTTGACCTTCAACACGGTTGCTTGGGGGTCACCATGTGCGGCCGAATACCAACGTGCCGATCCGCTTCGCTCGCCAAGCGAGCGAACGGCCGCGAAGCGGCCGCCCGCGGCTCAAACTGAGGCGGCCGTGGGGGACTAAGCAAAGAAGGACTAGCCGGCGATCGCACGGACCACGG
>DATLLB010000902.1:0-11265 GCA_035538075.1 Enhygromyxa sp. | reverse complement strand
CTCTCGTTTGGGGTGTTCGGGCTCGGGTTTCCGCTCGGCTGGTGGGGTGGGGGAGCGGCGCATGTCGCCGAGGCGCAGGGCGAGGAGCCGGCCAAGGTCGAGGAGCCTGCCAAGGTCCCAGGCGAGACGGGATCGCAAGTTGCGATCGAGGGGGAGACCGGCAAAGAAGCGCCCGCGGAGACTGAGAGCGGGGGAGCCGAGTCCGAGACCGGGGAGGAGGTCGTCGCTCCCAAAGATCTTCGACCAGCCACGGTCACCTTCAACACGGGCCAATTCACGTTTGTTTGGGTGAAGGTCGCCGGCAAGGTGCTGGCGCTCGAGCCGAACGCGGAGGTCCAGCTCAAGCCCGGCAAGCACCGGCTCCACCTCCGCGAGTCCGAGGAAGAGGCGTGGAAGTCGGCGAAGTCCATCGAGCTCGAGCCGGGCAAGAAGTACCAGGTGAGCATGACCAAGCCCGCCGGCCTCACTGTCAAACAGTTGTGATCGCTACGCATTCGGCTGAGCGTAATCGTCGCGCGCGCCGAATGTGCACTGTCCCGAGGGCCATTGCATTGCGGTTACCGCGGTGTGACGGCCTCGCAGACCATTGCGCGCTCTGAGCGGATGCGCGCAGGCTCCGAGAACGCGGCTGAAGCGTGGCCGAACGACCACTTTTCACCAATCGAAAACTCTGTAATCTGAGCAACTCTGCATTGAGGCCAAGATAAATGGCCTTCGGTGCAGCACTGAACAGAGATTCCATTGTGCACACCCGCCGCGCCGTCGATCGATTCGATCGATCGATGCTCCGGGTGTGGTGATCGATCGAATCGATCACGGCGGCCCGCTCCCGAGCCCGGATCGCCAGCTTCTCTCGGCGGATGTTCAGTGTCTCCAGGGCCTCGAATTCGTCGATTTAGAGCCCTACGAGCCTGTGGATAGCCTGTTGGCGAAGCGCTTCGAGGTGCGCTCGCGTTCAGCATCCACTCCCTCGCGACCTGCGATTGAAGGGCAAAAATTTGAGTGCGCGAAGAGAAAATGCTTCCTTGTATCCACTGAGTAGATTACACTCGGTCGCATAGGAAGCCCTAGGCTACAAAGTACACTTCGCCTCAGCGCCGCCGCCCGACCGATCTCAGCACGCACTCTCTCCTCGCGCACCTCTCCTCCTGCGCCTGCACCCGCTCCCTCCAACGCACGATCACGCTGGCCGCCATGACCGTCGCCCTCTCCGAAGCGCAGATTCGCGAGATCGAAGCTGCGAACACCGACGGACTCACCTCGCAAGAGCTGGTCCGGGTGTTTTGTGACCACAAGGTCCGCTTCAGCGAGGCCAACCTGCGCCGCTACGTGCAGCTGGGCCTGGTGCCGCGCTCGCGCCGGATCGGGCAGAAGGGCAAGCACCAGGGCTCACACGGGGTCTACCCGGTTCGGGCCGTCCGCCGCATCAACTTGATCAAGAAGTTGATGGCCGAGCGGTTCACCCTCGAGGACATCCAGGCCAAGTTTCTGGCCTTCTCGGACGACATCGAGACGCTCGACGAGGCCAGCGCGAAGCTGATCGAAGGCTTCGAGATGAAGCTCGCCGAGCAGCCCGCCGGTCACCGCCGCGATCGGTTGTTCGAGGAGCTCGCGGTGGTCAAGGCCGCCGCGGCCGACTTGCTCGACGCCGTGCAGCGACTCGAGAAATTGCTGATCCCCGCGTCGGGGGCCCGTCGTCCACGTGGTGGCGGTGTCGCCGATCCGACCGAACTGTTGTGACCACTTAGTTAGACCGCTCTCGCTCGAGACCCCCGCAGTACCACCGCTTCATCGGCCCGCATTGAGACGCCTCGCTCGCTTCGCACGAGCCAGGCCCAGGATTCGTGCGGCCTTCGACCCACCGCTTCGCACCCACGCACCACCGAGGACCATCATGCAAGTCACCACCGAGACCGCCGCTCCGAACGCCCCCGAGATCCTGTCGATCACTGGCGAGACCATTCCGCCGCTGCGTCGTCGCAGCCGGGCCAAGACCATAGCGATGAAGCGCTTGACCAAGGAAGAGCTGCGGATCGGCGCGCTGCTCTACCCCGAGAAGTCGTACTGGCGTCCGGCCACGCGCGGCGAGTGTGCCAACGTGGCGCGTCCGTGTCCGTACGTGAGCTGCAAGTACCACTTGTACATCGACGTCAACCCGCGCACGGGCAGCATCAAGATCAACTTCCCCGACAAGGAAGTGTGGGAGCTCCAGCACTCCTGCGCTCTGGACGTCGCGCAGCAGGGCGGCATCACGCTCGAGGAAGTCGGCGAGATCCTGAACCTGACCCGCGAGCGCATCCGTCAGGTCGAGGTCCGCGGGCTGATGAAGCTCAAGGAAGCCGGCGGCGACGAGCTGATGAGCTACCTGATGAAGTCCTGAGCCGGCGAACCACCCGCGCGCGACCCCGCGGCCCTGGTGGTGCGGCGTCTCGCGGTGCGGTCCGCCGGGTGCGAGACGGCTCTGAAACAAGCCCACGCGTGTCCACGCGTGGGCTTTGTCGTTTGCGCGGACTCTGGCTGGCAATGGCGGTCGGGCGTGTGGTACCGGGGCGGCCGTGTCGACCAAAGCAGCGCCCCTTCGTCGCGCGCTCGTCAGCGTCAGCGACAAGTCCAAGCTCGACGTGCTCGCCGAGATCCTGATCGCCCACAAGCTCGAGGTGCTGTCGACCGGAGGCACCTATCGAGCGCTCGCCGATCTCGGCGTCGCGGTCGTCAAGGTCTCGGAGTTCACCGGTGCCCCGGAGATCCTCGACGGTCGGGTCAAGACCCTGCACCCGAAGATCCACGGCGGGATCCTGGCGCTGCCGACCGAGGAGCACGAGCGCGAGCTCGAGCTGCATGGCATCGCGCCGATCGATCTCGTGGTCGTCAACCTCTATCCGTTCCGCGAGACCATCCGCCGTCCGGACGCGAGCTTCGCCGACGCGATCGAGAACATCGACATCGGCGGTCCGACCATGGTCCGGGCCGCGGCCAAGAACTACGGGCGCGTGGCGATCGTGGTCGATCCCAACGACTACGAGCGGCTCGGTCAGGTGCTCGCGGAGTCGGGCGGCAAGCTGCCCGAGAGCTTCCGACGGGCCTGCGCGCGCAAGGCCTTCGCTCATACCGCGGCTTACGACGCGGCGATCGCCAGCTATCTGGCCGGGCATGACGACGAGGGGCGGGCGCTCGAGGCCGGTGTGATCACGCCGGGCTTGTTCGTGACCGGCGAGCCGGTCGCCGAGCTGCGCTACGGCGAGAACCCGCACCAGGCGGCTCGGTTCTTCCGCACCAACTACGCGGCCGACGAGGCGACCGGGCTCGATCAGGCGGTGATCCATCAGGGCAAGGAGCTCAGCTACAACAACTTGCTCGACGCCGACGCGGCGCTCGGGTTGATCCGCGATCTGCAAGCCGGGCTGCCTGCGGGCGCTCGGGCGGCGGCGGTGTTCAAGCACCTCTCGCCGTGCGGTGCGGCGATCGGCGGGCCCGAGCAGTCGATCGCGGACGTGTACGTGCGCGCGCGCGATGCCGATGCCGAGAGCGCGTTCGGGGGCATCGTCGCGGTCACCCATGAGGTCGATCTGGCGCTGGCCGAGCGGCTCAACGAGACCTTTCTCGAGGTCGTGGTCGCGCCGGGTTACTCGGCCGAGGCGCTGGCGCTGCTGGGCCAGAAGTCGCGCGTGCGACTGCTGGAGATCCCGCAGATGTTCGCGGCCGTGAGTGGGCCGGCGCCGCTGCGGATCCGCTCGGTCGCAGGCGGGGTGTTGGTCCAGCGCGAGGACACGATCGGCGTGTCGGCCAGCGCGGCCAAGCTCGCGAGCAAGCGCGCGCCGACGGCCGCGGAGCTGACCGGGCTCGAGCTCGCGCAGCGGGTCGGCAAGCACGTGCGCTCGAACGCGATCGTGCTGGTCCGCGACGGGGTCACGGTCGGGATCGGCGGCGGGCAGACCTCGCGGGTCGAGGCCGTTCGGCAGGCGCTCGGTCGCGCGGGCGAGGCCGCCAAGGGGGCCGTGCTGGCTTCGGACGCGTTCTTTCCGTTCCGCGACAGCATCGACACGGCCGCGGCTGCGGGCGTCGCTGCGATCATCCAGCCCGGCGGATCGATGCGCGACAGCGAGGTCATCGAGGCCTGCGACGCGCACGGCATCGCGCTGGTGCTGACCAACGAGCGCCACTTCCGGCACTGAGGAATTGAACTCGTGAGCACGATCTTGATCGTTGGTTCGGGTGGTCGCGAGCACGCGCTCGCGTGGCGCTGCGTTCGAGAGGGCCACCGCGTGATCGCGAGCCCCGGCAGCGACGCGATCGCGGCGATCGCCGACTGTTTCGGGGCGCCGAGCGACGCCGCGTTGATCGAGCTGTGTCGCCGTGAAGCAGTCGAGCTCGCGGTGATCGGTCCCGAGGCTCCGCTCGTCGCGGGGCTCGGCGATCGCTTGCGCGAGGCCGGCGTGCCGACGTTCGGCCCGAGCCGCGCCGCGGCGGAGCTCGAGGGCAGCAAGGCGGCGGCGAAGGCCTTCATGGAGGCGCACGGGATCCCCACGGCGCGGCACGTGACGGTGTCGGATCTGCGCTCGGGCATCGCTGCGCTGCACGAGTTCGAGCGGCCGCCCGTGGTCAAGGCCAGCGGGCTCGCGGCCGGCAAGGGCGTGACCGTGGCCGAGACCCACGCCGAGGCCGAAGCGGCGCTGCGCGAGTGTCTGGAGGAGCGTCGCTTCGGTGCGGCCGGGGCCGAGGTCGTGCTCGAGCAGCGGCTGGTCGGGCAGGAGGCGAGCTTCTTCGTGCTGACCGACGGGTCGCGAGCGACGACGCTGGAGGCTTGCCAGGATCACAAACGGATCGGCGAGGGCGACACGGGGCCGAACACCGGTGGCATGGGCGCCTACGCACCCGCGCCGATCGTCGACGAGGTCGTGCGGGGGCGGATCTTGGATCGCGTCGTCATGCCCACGCTCGCGGGTCTGCGCGCCGAGGGCCGGCCGTTCGTCGGCGTGCTGTTCGTCGGCTTGATGATCGACGACGGCCAGCCGAGCGTGATCGAGTACAACGTCCGCTTTGGTGATCCCGAGGTCCAGCCGCTGATGCTCGGGCTCGAGGCTCCGTTGGTTCCGCGGCTGTTCGCGGCGGCGACGAGTCGCGGCGAGCTGCTCGACGAGCACCTCGCGGGTGCTCCGGCGGCGACGATCGTGCTGGCTTCGGCCGGCTATCCGGCGAGCTCGAGCAAGGGCGACGAGATTCGGGGGCTCGCGCAGGCCATGGCGATCGCGGAAGGTGATCCCCGGCTAGCGATCTTCCACGCCGGGACCCGGCGCGACGGCGAGCTGTGGCGAACCGACGGCGGTCGCGTGCTTGGAGTCTGCGCCAGCGCGTCGGACCTCCGCACGGCGCTGAGCCGCGCCTACGACTTGCGCGGGTACATCGACTTCGACGGCGTCCAATACCGCCGAGACATCGGTGCCCGCGCACTTTCGTGAGCGGGTGGCGAGCGATGGACGTTGGGGCCGCGGGCGGGTTATAGGCAAGGCTCATGGCCAAGATTCGCGCGTTCGAGGGCCTTCGCTACGACCTCAGCAAAGCCGTTGCGCCGAGCGATCTGCTCGCGCCGCCCTACGACGTGATCGACGACGATCAACGGGCCGCGCTCGCGGCTCGATCGCCGCACAACTGCGTGCGAGTGATCCTCCCGCAGGCGCCAGCCGGGGCCAGCGATCCCAACGCGAAGTACGAGGCCGGCGCGGCCGAGTTCGCGCGACTGCAGGTCGAGGCGTTGATCCGCGATCGTGAGCCGGGCTTCTACGTCTATCACCAGCGCTTCGAGTCCGAGGGCCGCACCTACGTGCGCAAGGGCTTCGTCGGCTTGATCGAGCTGACCCGCTTTGGCGCCGGGCCGGTGCTGCCGCACGAGCGCACGCTCGCCGGGCCCAAGCTGGATCGGCTGATGCTGATGCGGGCCTGCGACGCGCACCTCGAGCTGGTGTTCGGGATGT
The DNA here is from genome assembly GCA_035538075.1 of Enhygromyxa sp. Lineage (GTDB taxonomy): Bacteria > Myxococcota_A > Polyangia > Nannocystales > Nannocystaceae > Plesiocystis. The sequence goes on along the minus strand of DATLLB010000902.1, from coordinate 5,296 downwards.
TCTCGGATCCCGAGCGCCGCTGGGAGGCCGCGGTCGAGCCTGCGCTCGGGCCTGCGGTGCTCGATACCGAGTGGGACGGCGTCCACCACTCGCTGTGGCGCGTGTCCGATCCGTCGGCCTGCGCCGCGCTCGAGCAGGTGCTGGCCGACAAGCGCATCTACATCGCCGACGGCCACCACCGCTACGAGACCATGTGCAGCTTCCGCGACGAGCTGGAGGCCGCCGGTCGTGGCGAGGCGGCGCGGTTTGGGATGATCTACCTGTCCAACCTCGACGACGACGGGCTGGTCGTGCTGCCGACCCATCGGCTCGTGCATGGGCTCGCGAGCGTCGACCTGGCCAAGGTGATCGAGCAGGTGCGGCCATCGTTTGCCATCGAGCAGCGGCCGCTGCCGAGCGACGCGACCGAGCTGCGCGAGCTGCTGGGCCGCGCGGGCGCCGAGCGGGCTGCGTTCGGGCTGGCGGTGCCGGGGGCAGGGGAGCTGCACGTGCTCACGCTCCGCGCCGACTTCGATCCTGCGGCGGCCGGCCTCGGCTCGCTGCCCGCGGCGCTGCAGCAGCTCGACGTGGTCGTGCTGCACGAGCTGGTCATCGAGCGCTCGCTCGGCATCTCCAAGCAGGCGCAGGCCGACAAGACCAACATCTACTACTACAAGTCGACCGAGGCGGCGCTCGACGTCGCTCGCGGCACGCACTCGCAGGATCGCGATACCCAGCTGGTCTGCTTCATGAACGCGACCCCGGTGCGCGACGTGGTCGCGGTCTGCGACAGCGGCGAGGTCATGCCGCAGAAGAGCACCTTCTTCTATCCCAAGATCCCGACCGGCCTGGTGTTCCACACCATCGGCGGATCGGATCGCTGAGGTTGCGGTGACCGACGCGCGCGGGGCCGAGATCGAAGGCGAGGCCAGCGAGGTCGTCGACAGCAGCGTGTTCAACCCGCTGCCGATCGGCGCCCGTGATCTGCTGCCCGCGGCGGCCAAGCGTCGCCGTCGGATCACCGACGTGCTGCTCGCGGGCTTCGAGCGCTGGGGCTATCGCGAGGTCATGCCGCCGCTGATCGAGTACTTCGAGGTGCTCGGTCGCGGGCTCGGCAGCGACGAGCGCGAGCGCTGCGTGCGGTTCATCGAGGCCGGGACCGGGGAGCTGGTGGCGTTGCGCTCGGACGTCACGCCGCAGATCGCCCGCATGGTCGCGCAGCGCGTCGGCGGATCGGTCGAGCCCGGCGACGGACTGCGGCTGAGCTACGCGGCGACGCTGGTGCGCTTGCCCAGCGGTCGTCACGATCGCGCGGAGCTGCATCAAGTTGGGGTCGAGTACGTCGGCGATCCGCGGCCGACCGCGGACGCCGAGCTGATCGGTCTGGCCGACCAGGCGCTGCTCGAGCTGGGCTCGAGCACGCACCGCTTCGATCTCTCGCACACCGGGCTCGTGCGCGAGGCGATCGCGTCGCTGCGGATCCCGACGCGGAGCGAGCGAGCGCTGCGGGAGGCGCTGGCGCGCAAGGATCCGAGCGGCGTGGCGAGCCTGCTCGAGCACGCCGGGATCGCGGCCGAAGTGATCGAGGCGTTCGCCGCCCTGGCCGAGCTGCACGGTCCGCCGAGCTTGCTGGCCGACGCGCACGAGCGGCTCGCTCCGCTCGGCGTCGGTGCGGCGATCGATCACCTCCGCGAGGTCGTCGATGCGGTCGCGCGCGAGCACGAGGGCGCGAGCGAGCGCCTGCTGGTCGATCTCGGCGAGCCGCGAGGCTTCGACTACTACACCGGGCTGCGCGTGCGCGTGTGGGCGCCGGGCGCCAGCGGTCCGATCGCTCGCGGCGGTCGCTACGACGATCTGCTCGGCCGCTACGGCGCCGCGCTGCCGGCCACCGGTCTCGCGTTCGAGCTCGACGCGCTGGAAGAGGCGCTGGCCCACGGCAACGGCGACGTCGCCGGCAGCGAGCTCGCGCCTGCGCGGCTGGTGGCGATCGGCGACGGTTCAGCGGCGCGGGCGGGTGCGTTGCGAGCTGCGGCGGTGAGCGAGGCTCGCCGCGCCCGCGCCGAGGGCTTGCGCGCGTGGATCGACGAAGGCATCGATCTCGCCCACGCCCAGCGCCTGGCCGAGCGCCGCGGCGCCGAACGGATCACATGGTTTCAGATCGTCGGCGAGGCCGTGACCGGTCAACGCTGGCGTCGCGCCGCCGCAGGGTGGCAGCTCGAGAGCAACGCGCAGGAGCAAGCATGAAGACGAATGACCAACTCGCCGGGCGAGGTTCACCATGAGCACGCTCGCTGTCGTCGGAGCGCAGTGGGGTGACGAGGGCAAGGGCAAGGTCGTCGACGTGCTCGCGGCCGAGGCCGATCTCGTCGCTCGCTATGCCGGGGGCAACAACGCCGGCCACACCCTGGTCGTCGACGGGAAGAAGATCGTCACGCACCTGGTGCCCTCGGGCTGCACGTACCCGGGCACGCGTTGCCTGCTCGGCGCCGGGATGGTGATCGATCCCGAGGTCTTCGCCGACGAGATTGCACAGATCCAGGCGCACGGTCTGCTGCAAGGCGACGAGCTGCGGGTGTCCCTCGACGCGCACGTGATCTTCCCGTTCCACCGCGAGCTCGACGGTCTGCGCGAGGACGCCTCGGGATCGCAAGGCATCGGCACCACGCGGCGCGGCATCGGGCCTGCGTACGAGGCCAAGGTCGGGCGCCGAGGCATTCGCATTCGCGACCTGTTTCGCGCCGATCGGCTCCGCGATCGGCTCGAGTACAACAAGCAGATGCTCGAGCCCGAGTTCGCGCGGCTCGGTCGCGAGCAGGTGATCGACGTCGAGGCGCTGGTCGAGCAGGCCGCCCGCTGGGCGCAGTGGCTCGAGCCGATGGTCTGTGACGCGGGCGCCGAGGTGCTCGAGTTCGTGCGCGCGGGCAAGGCCGTGTTGTTCGAGGGTGCTCAAGGAGCGCTACTCGACGTGGATCACGGCACCTATCCCTTCGTGACCTCGAGCTCGACCCTCGCGGGTGGCGTGTGCACGGGTCTGGGCGTCGGGCCCACGCTGATCGACGGCGTCTGGGGCATCACCAAGGCCTACACCACGCGGGTCGGCGCGGGCCCGTTTCCGACCAAGCTCGAGGGCGAAGCCGGCGAGCGCTTGCGTGCGATCGGTGGCGAGTACGGGGCCACGACCGGACGCCCGCGCGACTGTGGCTGGCTCGATCTTCCCGCGCTGCGTCTCGCCGCCCGGCGGAACGGCTTGACTGGGTTGGTGGTCACCAAGCTCGACGTGCTCGCGCAGCTGCCCGGCGTCGAGATCTGCACGCGCTACCAAGATGGCGTCGACCCGGGACGCGACGGCTTCGACGATGCGGTTGCGGTCTACGAGTCGATCTCGGGGTGGGGCGATCCGGCGTGGGGTGAACGCGTGAGCAAGGCTCGCTCGCTCGCCGATCTCCCGAGCCCCGTGCGGGCCTACCTCGACCTGATCGCCGACAAGATCGAAGTGCCGATCACGATGGTTTCCGTCGGAGCCGATCGCGAACAGACCATTTGCTTGGCGTCCGCGTTCTGAGCCCGCGTGCGAGCGACGAGCCGCGAAGCTACGTTTCCGAGCCCGACCACGGCCCACGAGGCTGTCGTCGGGCTTCGTAGTTTTCGGCGTTCGTCGGCGCGGCCGACCCCGAAGCACGAACCCGCACGAAGCTCAGCGGTAACACCGCATGCTGATGCGATCGCGGCGTTTTACACGGTTGTCGCCGCTCTCTTGGTTCCATATACTGGCGGCCCGGCCAGGAGCTCGATCGCGCGGCACCACCAGCGCGACCACTCCAACGCCGATGTGCTCCCGTCCCCCATGACGCCACGCTTTCACTTGGCCCCCCGCCGCGGATCTCGTGAACTCGCGCCGTACGTGGTGTTGGGAGACGGCAGCTCTTTTTTCAACCATTCGAACCGCCTTTCTGTTAGGCACGCACCTGCGGAGTACCGCGTGCGAGGTTCGACGGTGCAGACCCAACCCCAACCGGTAGAGGGCCTTGTATGAGAATCGAATGTGACAAGTGTGCTGCGAAGTACTCGATCGCTGACGAGAAGGTACGCGGCAAGACTTTCAAGATTCGCTGCAAGAAGTGCAGCAACGTCATCATCGTTCGTGACAAGGCCGGCGGGGCCGAGGACGCAGGGCTGGGCGAGAGTGCGGCCGCCGACGAACCGGCTGGTTGGCACCTGGCGATTGATGGCGAGACCGTCGGTCCGCTGTCCGAAGACGAGGTCCGTCGTCGCTACGAGGCCGGTCAGGTCGACAAGTCCACTTCCGTTTGGCAGGAGGGCTTCGAGGACTGGATCGAGCTCGGGCAGATCGACGCGTTCGCGGATCTTCCCGATCGTGCCGCGAGCAGCGGTGGCCGTGCAGCGGCCGGGCTTGGTCTCGGTGGCTTGGCAGCAGCCGCGGCCGACGATCCGTTTGCGAGCGCGAGCTCCGAGAGCGCGTTTGCGGCCAGCAGCGGCAGCAACTTTGACGCGCCGAGCTACTCCGAGCCGGCCGCGAGCCACTCAAGTCACTCGGGATCCGCCGCCGCTCAGTCGGGCGGTCACTCGGCGGCTCAGTCGGGTTCGAGCTCGCCGAAGGTCGACTCGCTGACTGGGCAGCGCAACGAGAACTCGGTGTTGTTCTCGCTCGACAGCCTCAAGGCCATGGCCGCGACGCAGAAGCCTGCGTCGGCCGGTCCGGTTCGCCAGGCGCCGTCGACCACCGCACCTTCGTCCGAAGGTTCGGGTCTGATCGACATTCGGGCGATGAGCGCGATGATGGACGCGCCCGCAGCCAGCGGTGGCGGTGGTGGGACGTCCGACGACGACATGCTGCCCACCTTTGGTGGCGGCGGTCTTGGTGGTTTGTCGGTCGAGCCGCTCGTCGTCGAGCCTCCGCCGACGGCGGCACCGGTGCCCACGGAGCCGCAGCGCTCCAACGCGCCGATGTACATCCTGATCGGCCTGCTCGCCGCCGGCCTGATCGGCCTCGGCGTCATGTTCATGATGAACCAGGACAAGGAGCCGCAGGTCATCGAGAAGGTCGTCCAGGTCCCCGGCGCCGTCGAAGAGAAGGACAAGGACGAGGGCGACAAAGAGAAGGACGAGGAAAAAGAGAAGGACGAGGAGAAGGAGAAGGACGACGCCAAGGAAGAGGCCGGCGAGACCGAAGGTGCGGCCGAGGCTGGCACCGAGGCCGACTCTGGCGGCAGCAAGCCGACTGGCAAGAAGCCGGTCGTCGGCAAGAAGCCGGCCGGCAGCACCACGGGTGGCACGAGCGGCGGCTCGACCAGCACCA
>DATLLB010000901.1:0-5726 GCA_035538075.1 Enhygromyxa sp. | reverse complement strand
CCCCAGCCGAGCCCGTGCACGAAGGTGTCGTGGTGGAAGGTCTCGTCGAAGTACAGCCGCCAGAAGCGGTCCGGCGGGCAGTCGATCTCCAGAGTGATGTCGCACGCGCGCATGCGCGGCGCATGTACACCATTTTGCCGTCGCGGCGGACTCGGGCGCCGACGCGACCGCGGGAGGCCCCTCGGCGCACCTTCGGAGCCGATGGAACCTCCCGCGACCGGGCTGGAAGCCGTGAGGTCATGGTGTCGCATCCACGCGCGACGATCCAAGAAAGCCGCGGAAACCCGGGGTGGGCGCGCGAGCACGGCTGGAGTATCGCTGTTCCAGCAGCCGGGCGGGAGCAGCGTCGTGCTCGCCCGCTCCAATCACGGGTTGTTCAGCACGCGTCGACGTAGTCGGAACAGCAGTCGCCATAGTAGTCGCACCATGGATCGCACCCGCAGCCGCTGCGCGCCTCACCGCCGCACGACTCCTCGCACGAGTCCGCCGACGGTTGCATGCGGCACATGTAGAAGCGCTTGTTGTCGCACTTCGAGCCCTGGCACTGGACCCCGCTGATGAAGTAGCCGACCGGCATGTACATCGGCGAGTTCTCCTCCGAGACGTAGCCGGTCCACTCGCAGTCGGTCAGCTCGACCGGCTCGTAGGCGCCATCGAAGTAGGTATAGGGCGTCGCGCACTCGATGTTGATGTCGTCGCAATTGCCCCCGCGGCAGCGAATCCCGGTCATCACCCCGGCAGCCCCGGAGTAGTTGCAGACGTGCGAGTTATCGGTGTCGTAGCGATACCAGCCCTGCGACGTGACCGTGCCGACTCCATCGGTCTCTTCGGAGAAGAAGCCCGACGTGACGTACGAGTGGACCGTGATGTCGAAGGGCAGGACGTCGCAGTAGAGTCGGACGTTGTCACAGTAGCCGCCGCTGCAGAAGAAGCCTCGCGCCGCCTCGTTGGAGCCGACGCAGTAGGTCCATGGCCCGCCGTTCTCCTCCGACACCCACGGCGTCCAGCCCAGGTACGCATGGCTCACGCCGGCGCCACCGAGCGTGACGAGGGCGAATGCAGCTACACCGAGAATCTTGCGCTTCATCATGCCGCGGCAGACGAAGACCACGACGCGGCGATCACTGCCGCGTGACGAAAAGTCGCTACGGATCGGAGTAGCTCGGGTAGTCGATCGCCACGATCGTCAGCTCGAGGTTGCCCTTCGGCCGCCGCACCTCGACGTCGTCGCCCACCTCTTTACCCAACAGCGCCTTGCCGATCGGCGAGAGCACGCTGATCTTGCCCGCGCTCACGTCCCACTCGTCGCTGCCGACCAGCTGCCAGGTGTTCTGCTCGCCGTCCTCGTCCTCGACGGTCACGAACATGCCGAAGTGGATGCGACCGTCGCGGGGAGCCGTGCGCACGACCTCGAGATCGGCGAGGCGCTTTTGCAGCCACTCGAGGCGCTTGTCGATCTCCCGCAGGCGGCGCTTGCCGTACTTGTACTCGGCGTTCTCCGAGCGATCGCCGTGCGCCGCCGCGACGGCGACCTCCTCGGTGACCCGCGGACGCTCGACCTTCCACAGCTCTTCGAGCTCGGCCTTGAGCTTGGCGTGACCTACCGGCGTGGTCTTCTTGTCGAGGTTCGCCATGAGCGGCCGGCGATCGTAGCGTGGTCGCCGAGCTCGTGAAAGCAGGTGAGCGCCGTCGCGTTGCGCGGCCATGCGACGCCTGCGAGTGCTGCCGTGCCCCGAGTCCTGGGATCGCATGCAGGACGACGGCGATGGGCGATATTGCGAGCGCTGCCAGCTGCGCGTGACCGAGGTCGCCAAGCTCGATGGTGATGGTCTCGAGCAGATGGTCGCCGCCGCCGAGCGCGGCCGCGTGTGCGCACGCTTCGAGCTCGAAGACGGGCGCCCGCGGACCAAGCTCGGGCTCGCGGCGGGGCTGCTCGTGATCACGGCGACCGGCTGCGCGACGCCAGCCGCGACCGCGACACCGCTACCGCAAGTCGAGGTCATCACGGCGGAGCAGGGGCCGAAGCAACACGGCGGAGCGATCACCGGAGTGGTGCGCTCGACCGACGGGACTCCGCTCGCGAGCGCGATCGTGATCCTGCAGAGCGTCGCGCTCAACGGCTCGCGCGAGCGAATGACCGACGAGCGAGGCTTTTATGAATTCGACGAGCTGCCGGCGGGTCAATACACGATTCAGGTACTCTACGAGCAGGCCAACGTCTCCAAGATCACCGTGTTGCCAGAGAGCGCCCGCTTTCGAGCCAACTTCGCGATTGATCCGACCCAGGGCGACGTGATCATCCGCGAAGTGATCGTCACGCGGCCGGGAGCGGAGGCGCGCGCGCTTCCGATTGGCGCAGAGCGAGGCCGAATTGTGGGCGCCGTGGTCATCGACGACACAGTCCACTTCGACAGCGGCTTCGTCTCCGCCGGGCTGCGCATCGGCGAGTGAAAGAGCAGGCAACCGGCCCCGTTGCGCGGGCGTGCGACGTCTGCAGGTGTTGCCGTGTCCCGAGTCCTGGGATCGCATGCGGCCCGACGGCGACGGGCGGTTCTGCGATCGCTGCCAGCTGCGCGTGACCGAGGTCGCCACGCTCGATGGTGCGGGGCTCGACGAGTTGATCGCCAGCGCCGAGCGTGGACGCGTGTGCGCGCGCCTCGAGCTCGAGGGTGGCCGGGTGCGAACCAAGCTCGGGCTCGCGGCTGGGCTGGTCGTGATCGCGCTGGCCGGCTGCGCGACGCCGGACGCCCCCGAATCGCAGAACCCGACCGATGCCGGGCCAGCGTTCGCCGAGTTCCTACGCGCGGACCCAGGCGCACCGGGGAGCCGGATCGCCGGAGTCATTCGTACGCCCGAGCATGGCTTTCCGATCGCGAACGCGATCGTGATCGTGCAGAGCGACGCGCTCGAAGCACCTCGAGAGCAGATGACCGACGCGCATGGCTTCTACAAGTTCGATGCGCTCCCGCCCGGCAACTATACAATTCAGGTGATCTCCGGCTCCGTCAGCGCGACGAAGATTACCAGCTTGCCCGAGAACTCGCGCTTCGTGGCGCACTTCAGCATCGACCCGGACGCACGACGGATGGTGCTCGGCATGGTCACCGAGCCGACGATGATCGACACGACCAGCCCCGCGAGCAGCTACGGCTCAGAACTGATCGAATACGAGTGAGCCACGCCAGAGCGCGCGCAGCTGCTCGAGCGACATGGCGCGCAGCTTGGCGATGTTGGCTGCGGGTATGCTCTCGATGTCGGGGTGCGAGTCGACGGCCTTGCTGATGTCGTCCTCGCGCAGCAAGTGCAGCATCGGATAGGGCGAGCGATTCGTGTAATTGGCCTGGTCGTCGGGCGCAGCGTCGGCGAAGCGATAGTCTGGATGAAAGCTGGCGATCTGCACGATCCCGGCCAGCTGCCGCAGCTCGAGCAGCTCGTCGGCCGCATCCAGAAAGTCATTGTATTCGTCGAAGTCGATCAAGCAATTGGGGTGCACGATCAGCGTGGTCTCGAGCTCCGCCGAATCGTGCCGCAGCAGCGCGTCGAGCTCGTCGTCGACGATGGTCAGCAGCTCGCGCGGATCCTCGCAAGTCGTGACCGCCACGCGCAGCCGCCCGCCCTCGAGCGGCGCGCGGGCGAACGGGCACAGGTTCAGCCCCACGACCACGCGCTCTACCCAAGCGAGCGTCTCCAGGCGAATGCGCTGCTCGAGCTCGGTCACGCCGCGGCCCGCAGCCCGAAGATCGCTCGCGCCTCGTCGGGCGTCGCGACCTCGCGCCCGGCGTTCCGGGCACACTGGGCGAGCGCTTCGATCAGCGGCCCGTTGCCGGAGGTCTTCTCGCCATTCGGCAGATAGAAGGTGTCCTCGACGCCGGTGCGCAGCTGCCCGCCGAGCTCGGCGGTGCGCTGGTGCAGCGCCCAGATCTCCTCGCGGCCGATCGCGGTGACCTGCCAGGTGCTGCTCTGCAGGCGATACTGCGTCAGCAGCTCGAGCAGGCGCGTGTCGACCGGCATGCCCGAGGCCACGCCCATCACGAAATTGTAATCCGGGTGATCGGTCAAGCCGGCCTGCACGAACAGCTCGACCGAGCGCACGATGCCGACATCGAAGCACTCGAACTCCGGCATCGCCTCGGTCTCGCGCATGGCCGCCAGGAATTTCTCGATCTTGGCCACGGGATTGTCGAACAGCATCGGCGGCCACGCCCAGCTGCCGTCGCTGCGGACCTTGAGATAATTGAGGCTGCCCGCGTTGCAGGCGGCGATCTCCGGCTTGATCCGGCGCATGCATGCGACCGGACCGGAGATGTCGTTGCCGACCACGCCGGTGCTCATGTTGATGATCACGCCCGGGCACGCCTCGCGGATTGCATCAATGATCGCGCCCGCGACCTCGGGATCCCAGGTCGGCAGGTGACCCATCTTCGGCGCTTGATTGCGAAAGTGGACGTGCATGATCGACGCGCCGGCATTGAACGCGTCCTTCGCAGACTGGGCCATCTCCGCGACGGTGACGGGGACCGGATGTTGCGCGGGATTGGTGAGCACGCCAGTGATGGCGCAGGTGAGGGCGACTTTGTCGGTCATGGCGTGGCTTCGCTGGTGGGAGTGATCTGAATGAGCAGTTGCGCTTTGTCGACTTGATCGCCGACCTTCACGCGGATCTCGGTGATGCGTCCGGCCACCGGAGCAGTGATCACGGACTCGATCTTCATGGCTTCGAGCGTGAGCAGCGGTGCGCCGAGCTCGACCGCCTGATCGACGGCGACCCGCAGCGCGAGCACGCGGCCCATCGTCGGCGCGCGGACATTGCCGTCGCTGCCGTCGCGCGCGCTGGAGCGCTGCTCGTGCGGACGGTGCTCGGCGAAGGTGTGCGAGCCGTCGAGCTCGAGCTGCAGCTCACCGTCGGCCGTCCACGCGTAGTGAGCCGTGCTGTGGTGGCCGTCGGCCTCGAAGCGCAGCGCGAGGCCGTCGTTCTCGAGAATCCGCAGGTTCAGCTCGGGCGCGCCCTTTTGTAGGACCAGCCAGCTCGGGCGACCGTCCTCGCCGCCCGTGGGCAGCAGCTCGAGCACGGTCACGGTGTCGCCACTGCGCAGCTCGAGGGTCGAGCTCGCACGGTGAGCGCTGTGCCATGCGACCGGCACGCCCGGACGCGGGTGCGAGTGATCGCGGAGCGTCTCGAGCCATAGCACCGCGGCCACGGCCTTCGCAGTCTCGCTCGCTGGCGCGCTCGGGCCGTTGAGCGCAGCCTCGGCCGCGGAGCTCTCCACGAAATCGATCGTGATCTCACCGCCGACGAACGCGGGGTGCTCGAGCAGCGCTCGTAAAAATTGTTTGTTGTGCGTCGGGCCGAGCAGCGCGGTCTTGTGCAGCCCGAGCAACAGGCGGCGGCGCGCCTGCTCGCGCGTGGCCCCGTGGGCGATCAGCTTGGCGACCATCGGATCGTAGTCGCTGCCGATTCGCTGGCCTCGCGCGACGCCGACCAACAAGCCATGATCCACGCGAAACCCCGGCAGCTCGGCCGGACGCCAGGCCAGAATCTCACCGGTCTGCGGCAGATAGCCCGCGCTCGGATCCTCGGCGTAGAGGCGCACCTCGATCGCGTGGCCCTGCAGGATCACCTGCTCCTGCACGAGCGGCAGCTCGGCTCCGGCTGCGACCTCGAGCTGCCACTCGACCAGATCGAGCCCGGTGACCAATTCGGTGACCGGATGCTCGACCTGCAGGCG
>DATLLB010000900.1:0-3311 GCA_035538075.1 Enhygromyxa sp. | reverse complement strand
TGGGGGGAGGCGTTCGGCTTTCGCGAGGCGAGCTTCGATACGGTGCTGTGGACCCCGTGGACGACGGCGGTCGATGTCGAGCTGAACCTCCGCGTGATCCGGGGCCTGGGCCTGAGCGAGTCGTTCGGTGGTCTGCTGCGCGCTCGCTGGCGATCGCCGGAGCAGGGGCTCGACTGGCGCTTCGTGGATCCGACCGTCGAGACGCTCCACCGCGAGATCGCGGCGCTGCCGAGCGAGCCCGAGTCGATCGAGCGCGCGCTGACGCTGCTCACGGGCGTCGATCCGCGAGCGCAGACCAACACCTACGCGCGAGCGCTCGGCGAGCCCGAGCTGTGGTCGCGCTGTGAGCAGGCCTGCGATGTCGCGGTCCGGCGCCGCCTCAAGCCCATTCGTCGGCCGACGGTGCACGCGTCGGAGCAGGCCGCGTTCACGGCCGAGACGCGACGACGCTTCGGCGAAGGGCTGGTGCTCGCGAGTGCGCCGCGGGAGATCGGCGATCAGCAAGTCGACGTGATCTACGGCGACTCCGCGGAGGACGTGCGCGAGTTCCTGCAGCTGACCACGCAGGCGACGAGCCCGAATCCGACCGACGATCTCGATCCGATCAAGCGCCGCATCGGCGCGCTGCTCGGCTATCCGCCCTGCTGCGTCGACGCCTTTATCCGGGCGGCGTCCGGCGAGGAGGATCTGACCGAGCGGACCCTGCTCGCGCGTCGCTTTGGCGCGGGCGTGCTCGATCCTCGCTGGCCGCTGGTGTTGCTGGTGCTCGAGCACTACCTGCCGTGCTCGCTGCACTGCGAGCGCAGCCTCGCGCTGGCGGCCGCGCTCGAGGCCGCGGTGGCCGAGCACGGCGTCGAGGCACCTGCGGGTGGTTGGCAGCGGATCGTGTCCCTGACCGATGTCGAGCACCCAGGCAATGTTGCGCTGCTGCTGCGCGAGCGTGCGGACGACGAGGGGTTCGATTATCGGGTGATCGCGATCAACCATGCCGACGATCGACTCGCGCCCGTGCTCGCGGGTGATCGGTTGGAGTTCGACGGCCCGACGATCACTGTCTTGCGCGGCGACGATCGATTGCACACCTACGTGGGCAACGTCGGGGTGTTCGACGTCGAGCGCGAGTGGGGCGACTCGCGGTGGTTCGCCGCGTGGTTCGCCGCGTTGGTGGCTGCTGCGAGCCGAGCGGCCGCGCCTCGCGTCGAGCCGCCCGTCGAAGAAGCAGTCTCGCCCAAGCCGAGCGATGTCGACGAGTCGCCGAGCATCACCACCGAGCCTGCGAGCGCCGAGCAGGTCCGCGTCGCGATCGAGCGCCTGCTCCCGCCAGAGCTCGCGCTCACGAGCTGCGCGAGCGCACCCACGCCGGCCGGCGAGCACGAGTGGATCCACGCCCGGCTCGACGGCGACGCCGGTCACTTCATCATCACGGTGGTCCCGCGTCCGCTCGCAGGCGGGGCGGCGTTCATCGCAGGGATCGCGGCCCGCTTCGATCCCGCCGGCCGACTCGCAATCCAACGATCGCTGGTCGCCTCGCTGGCCGAGCGCTTCGATCCCCGAGCACGCACGCCTTCGCCCGCGAGTGATGCGGCCGAAGTGCACGCGATGGTGCTCGCCGCCACCCAGCCCAGCTCCGGCGAATTCCCGCTGTTCGCCGGCTTCGCGGCGTGCTGGCCGATCTGCGACGCCGACGGGATCACCCGGCTCGCGCTCGTCGCCCACGGTCGCGCGCTCGAGCTGATCATCGCCCCGCGAGCAGGCCGTACAAACTGGCCCGGCACCACGCGGCGCTGTGCGGTTGGCTATCCGTCCGACCGCGAGCTGCGATCGACAAAGGAGCGGGCCGCGTTCGCACGCTTCGTCCAGCGCCTGCGCAGCGTCGACGATCCCTGAGCTCAGAGCCGTGGCAACAGCCGATCGTGAAACGGCGTGGAGAAGACGCCGTGAGGGTCGAGCTTCCACGCGGTCGCACGCGCGAAGGCCCATGAGCTCGCGTCGTGCTCGTCGCCGGGCCAGCTGTCGGCGAGCAAGCGCTGCATTCGCTCGGCGCTCCACGTCCACGCCTCGCGCTCGCCGTACGCCCAACCTTTCGACCACTCGGGCCGCGCGATCCAACCCTCGGCGTTGGCCTGCGCGAGCAAGAATTCCTCGAACGCCCGCAGATAGGGCGCACGCGCCTCCTTCGTCAGCCGGGTCTGGATCGTCAGAATGTTGACCCACATGACCACGTGCCTGCCGTCGCCGCGGACCGGTGCACCGACCGAGAGCGTCGGCGGCAGGGCGCCCGGCGGTTGACCCATCGTGTCGAGCTCGGCGAAGCGCAGCTCGAACGCGAGGTGTTGGTGCACGCGCTCGCTGACCGAGCTGTGCTCGAGCAGCCGCTGCGACTCCCGGTAGAGTCGGTGCGCGGCGGTCTGCAGATCTCGACGCGGCAAGACCAACGCCCAGCCGAGCGGCTCGACCTTCAGCGTGTCGCTGGTCACGTAGATGCGCTCGGCCGCGGCCGGCCCGATCTCGAAGTCGCCGACGCTGTTGGAGTCCAGCAGCGCGTCGGCCTTCATGTGCGCTTGGCGAGCGATGAGCTTCCACGGCAGCTGCTCGACCAGGGAGGTCAGCGCGCCGCGTGCTTGGACGAATTTGTTGAGGAACGTCTCGCGGCGCCAATCGCCGGGCGGCCGCGTTGTCGAGCGCCATGCGATCCCGTGCATGCGCGGCGCGGTGCCGGGCACCGCACGAAAGCCGAGCACCTCCATGTTCTGATGCTTCAGCAGCTCGCTCAGCGAATTCGGGCTCTGCTCTGCGCCGAGCAGCACATTGGCCTGGTGCCGCGTGAACTCGACGAACAGGCAGTAATCCTCGCGGACCCGCAGCGTGACGTCGACGAGCAGCACTCGGCCGAGGTTCACCGACGCGAACGCCAGCTCCGGCATGCCCTGGCTCAGGCGCTTGGCCACGTAGCGCTCGCCGTTCCAGGCGATCACCGTGGCCTCGGCGATCGTCGCGGAGATGGTGCCGGGCCACTCGAACAGGCCCGGCTCGGAGTCGTTCAGCCGGCTGCCGTGGGCACCGATCGCAATCGCTCCACCAACGCTGATCACTCCGGGCGCGGGAATGGCCGGCAGCGTGAGTCCCTCCGCGTGAAGTCGGCGGGCGAGATCGGCGATCTGAGTGCCACAGTAGACGCGCACCCGCTTGTCCACGCGCTCGACTTCGATGACCCCGGTGATGCGCTCGAAGCTGACGTAGAGCACGTCGGCGGCGCGCTCGTCGAGATGCAGCGGCGACCAGTTGTGGAGCGGCTCGCGTCGCTGCGTGCT
>DATLLB010000899.1:0-5111 GCA_035538075.1 Enhygromyxa sp. | reverse complement strand
GAATGTTCGAGATCAGCGAGGTCACCGTGTACAGCGTCGGTAGACCGATGAGACCGGCGATCCGATAGACGCCGCCGTCGCGCCAGAACTCGCGCATCTCCATGAAGCGATCGCAGCCGTTGGCGTAGGGTGGCACTGGCTCGAAGATGTGCGAGAGCGTCTCGATCAAGCTGAACACGTAGATCCACAGCAGCGGGTTGGCAGCCAGAGGCGTGCTCGCGTACCACGGCGCGTCGGGGATCGCCCGGGCCTGAAACCATGAAGTTGCGAGCACGGCCATCACGGCGAAGGCGGCCATGGTCACCGCCCACAGCCGCAGCTGCTTGGTCCGTCGGCACCAGCGAAAGTGGATGAGCCCGAGCAGCGCCACGTAGGCCGTCGCGGCGCTCAGCAGCGGCGCACCCTCGAGCTGAAACTGAGCCAGGAACGCGAGGCTGAAGAACGCGATCGCGGGGATCGTGACGTAGTGAGCCAATTTGGCTCGCCAGTCCTGGTGAAAGACCTCGAAGGTGTAGAGCTGATAATCGAGGTCCTCGAGGTCGTACTGGACCCGCGGGACGATCCACCACCAGTAGACGAAGCGCCGCCACAGCGGTGACGCTCTGAACCAGCTGTAGTTGGCTTGGGTCAGATCCAGCGTCGCGTTGGAGATCGGTATCGTCGACATAGCCGATCGCAGCGTTGCAGCACTCGCGGATCGGACAAGCGCCCGCATCGGGATGCGCTCGACGGCCCTGTCCCGTAGATTCTCGGCCGCCCACGCGCTCCGCGGCGCCGCTGCCGATCGATCGCTAGGCCATGTGTCATGCTGCGGGCCATGATCACGCCGAGCGACCTCTCGGGACTCGAGCGCTGCGATGCGCCCGTCTGTGCGGCCTCGGCCCGCGGACTGCTCGACGGCCCGATGCCGGGCCTCGACGACGAAGCCGGCGACTACGTGCCCGGCTCGCTGCCGCCGATCGTCGACGCGCACGTGCACCTGTTCCCCGATCCGCTGTTCGAGTCGATCTGGGCGTGGTTCGAGCGGCACGGCTGGCCGATCCGCTACCGCCTGCGCGCGCACGAGGTGCTCGAGTTCTTGTTCGCGCGCGGCGTCGAGCAGGTGGTCGGGCTGCTCTACGCGCACAAGCCCGGCATCGCGCGCGCGCTCAATCGCTTCATGGCCGAGCTCGCCGCCGCCGAGCCGCGTCTGTGCGGGCTCGCGACCGTGCTGCCGGGCGAGCCCGAGGCTGCGACGATCCTCGACGAGGCGTTCGAGCTCGGCCTGCGCGGGGTCAAGCTGCACTGCCACGTGCAGTGCTTCGCGCCGGATCACGAGTCGCTCGCGGAGATCTATGACGCCTGCGCGCGCTGGGATCGACCGCTGTTGATCCACGCCGGGCGCGAGCCCAAGAGCCCCGGCTACCGCTGTGATCCGCACGCGCTGTGTGGAGCCGAGCGCATCGACGCGGTGCTGCGCAACTGGCCGCGGCTGCGCGTGTGCGTGCCTCACTTCGGCGCGGACGAGTTCGAGGGCTACGCGGCGCTGCTCGAGCGCCATGACAACCTCTGGCTCGACTCGACGATGATGCTGGCCGACTACTTCCCGCTGCCGCCCCCGCGCGAGCTGCTGGAGCGGCGACCGGATCGCGTGCTGTATGGCAGCGACTTCCCCAACCTGCCGTATGCGTGGGATCGCGAGCTCCGCCTGTTGGTCGAGCGCGAGCTCGATCCCGACGCGCTCGAGTGGATCTGCGGACGCACGGCGCGGGCGTTGTTCGGGTTAGAGCGTCGACCGGCGCTCGGTTAGCGCGAGCGCTTCGTCGGCATCGCGGCCATGATCGCGAGCAGCTGCGCAAGCGAGGCGCGCTCGTCGAGCAGCGCGAACACGGTGCTCGGATCGCAGCGGGTGAACATGCCCATGAACAGCTCGGGGCCGAGCTGCGGCGCGCGAGTGAGCACGTCGAGCAGCACGCCGTCGAGCAGGCGAGCGCCTCGCTGCGCTCGCACGCCGCCGAACGGGTGGCCGTGCTGCGCGAGCGAGCGCAGGATCGCGTCGTTGTCGGCGAGGATGCGCGTGAACGCGTAGCCGGTGCTCGGCTTGAGCCGTCCGCCGGCGATGCCGATCCGCCGCACTCGCCCGACGCGGCGCACGAACGGCTGATCGGTGAGCGGCAGGACGCCAGCCTCGTGCCCACGCACGCGAAAGCTCGACAGCCCATGGCGCTCGCGCAGCCCGACCTCCAGCGCCGCGCGCATGGCCGCCGGAGTCTGCTGCGGGCCGATCTCGACGTGATAGACCAGCGCTGCGCGAGGTCCATCGGGCACGACGTTGCCGAACGCGAGCCGCTCGCAAGTGCTCGCGCGCAGATCCATGAACGTGGCCTGCTCGGGATCGAAGCGCGGCTCGTCGCACTCGACCCGCAGGCCGCAGAAGGACTGCCACGTGAGCACCCGACCCGGAGCCCGACGCAGCCGCGCGAGCTCGAGTCGACTGTCGAAGCCGAACTCGGCCGCGATCGGCTCGCCGTCGACGATCGCGATCAGCTCGCCGTCACGCTCGACGAAGCCGTCGACGCGGCCGTGCTGACGGGTGAGCGCTGGCTGTTTGCGCAGCTCGGCCAGCAAGTGCTCGCGCAGCCTCGACCAGCGCAGCGTGTGATAGCGATGCTCGCCGAGCTCGAGGGTGCGCGCGGCCCCGGGCGCTTCAACGCGCAGCGTGGCGAAGCTGCGCTCGATCAGCTCGGCGAATGGCGGCGGCCGATCCAACCAAAATCCTATCGTGCGATCGAGCTCCGCCTGTGCAGCCCCCATCGCAACCCGCTCGGCTCGGGGATCGACCAGCAACAGGGTGCGCTCCGGATGGCCGTGAGCGAGCGCAGCCGCCAGGGTCAGCCCCGCGAGTCCGGCCCCGGCGATGACGAAGTCGAAGCGACGCACGATCGCGAGCTTGCGGTGAGATTGATGATGCATGCAATCGCCACACGTGGGACCATCGCGTGCATGTTCGATGAAGTCAGCTCAACCGGGCCCAAGTTGCCCCTCACGGATCTGGAGGCCAACGCCATCCAGCGCCTCGGTCGCTGGATGCGAGTGGTCGGCACGATTCAGCTCGCGCTCTCCGGCATGGCCTTGCTGCTGTTGCTGTTGGCGTTTTCGTGCGGGTTCGTGGCCGGGGACATGGGTGCCGCGATGCTGGTCCCGGTCGTGCTGCTCGCGATGGTCTCGGTCGCGCTCATGCAAGGCCTGCGCATTCAAGCCGCCGGTGAGCAGTTCAAGAACCTCGCCGAGGAGCGCGAGATCGACTACCTCGAGATCGCGTTCACGCGGCTCAAGACCGTGTTCGTGGTCGACGTCGTGATCGGGGTGCTGCTCGGCGTGCTCGTCGTTGGAGGTTCGCTGTGAACTACGAATTCGACACGTCCAATCCCTACGCAGCCCCGACTGCCGGCGGTGAGACGGGCGCCGGCCGAGGCTTCGCGTTCTCCGACGAGCTGCGCCAGCTGATCTCGTCGACCGCGTCCTTGATGATCGTCGCGGGTGCGCTGCAGATGATCCCCGGCGTGCTCATGCTGATCACCAACGGGATCTCGGCATGGTCGCTCGTCTCGACGGCGATGTTCGGCATCGCTCCGATCTTCACGGCGATCGCCGGGTTCTCGCTGCGTGCGCTCGGCAAGCCCGGGAACGATCAAGAGGCGCTGCACTCGGGCCTGCGCGCGCTGTTCGTTCCGTTTTTGGTCAAGGGCATCATCATGCTGCTGGTCGTCGGCCTGATGCTGCTGAACATCCTGTTGATGGTCATCGGCATCGGGACCGGCTTCGTCGCGATGTGGGATTGAGCGCTCGCACTGAGTGCGAGCGCGTGATGGTCAGTTGCAGATGCGCTCGGGCGTGAGCGGGGCCGTGTCCGGGTGCTCCCGCTCGGCCTCGGCGAGCTCGAGCGCGACCACTTGGTCGAGCGCCGCGAACATCACCTTGCGGATCGCCTGGTGGGCGAGCGCGTAGCAGTCGGGCTCGCGGGTCGCGGCCACGTCGAGCCCAAACAGGGCGGTGAACAAGCCCCCACGCAGCTGCGCGACCTTGCCTGCCGGACGCAGCAGCAGCTCGCGCGCCTCGGCAAAGCAGGCGCTCGCAATCGGATCGAGGATCCGATTCGGCTCAGCCAGCATGATCGCTCGCGCACGAGCTTCGCCCTCTTCGAAGCCGAGCAGCACGAGGGTGAGGAGCTGATGAAGTCGGTCGATAGCGCGGTCACCGGCTTCTTCGATCAAGAGCGCGTCGGACATCGAGCCTCCATGTTGGTGCCTTCCAACGGTCTGGTCGCTGTTCTCGACGGATCGGTTGGCACCTAGTGATTGAGGGTCCTCACGCCTCTATGTCGCGAGTCAGATATTCGTGCTCAATGGGTCATCGCGGTCACGGTTGCGGGGTATTGTTGGACATGACCTGGCGATCAGCTGGACCGTGGACCACCCACGGTCCGTGCGCGATCGCCTCCCTCCCGAGGTCGCCGCCGGGGTGAGCGAGACCTCGATCGACGACGCTGATCGCGATGGCGCCGCTGCCGGACAACGGCATTTCGAGCGGGCGAGATCGAACGTGCCGCCAGAAAATTCCGCGCGCGATGACAGCCGATGGGGCGCGCCATTGGGACTGCCTGATCTCGTTCAAAACGGGCATGCTGGAAGAGTATGAGCTTCGAAGAAAAGCTGAAGAGTCTCGCTGCCAAGGCCGAAAATACCGCCAAGCTCTTGGAGACCGAAGAGGCCACCAAGAACGCGTTGGTGATGCCGTTCATCGCGGCGCTCGGGTATGACGTGTTCGATCCCACCGAGGTTGTCCCGGAGTTCACGGCCGACGTGGGGATCAAGAGAGGGGAGAAGGTCGACTACGTCATCAAGCGTGGTGACGACATCGTGATGCTGATCGAGGCCAAGAAGGTCGCGGCCGAGCTCGACATCTCCCATTCGAGTCAGCTGTTTCGCTACTTCACAGTGACGAAGGCCAGGATCGCGGTGCTGACCAACGGCATCGTCTATCGGTTCTACTCCGATTTGGAAGAGCCGAACAAGATGGACGAGAAGCCGTTCTTGGAGCTCAATCTGCTCGATCTACGCGAGAGCCTGATC